>NZ_JBSVXG010000030.1:0-43368 GCF_054070595.1 Pseudomonas sp. SDO55104_S430
TACGTGTAGGAGCTGCCGCAGGCTGCGATCTTTTGCTTTGGGCGATTAAATCGGGCAGGTCACGCCGGTGCCGCCGATCCCGCAGTAGCCTTCCGGGTTCTTGGCCAGATACTGCTGGTGATAGGTCTCGGCAAAGTACACGGTCGGTGCCTGTTCGACTTCGGTGGTGATTTCACCGAAACCGGACTTGTTCAGTTCGGCCTGGAACGCCTGCTTGCTGGCCAGGGCTTTATCCAGATGCTCAGGGCTGGTGCAGTAGATGGTCGAACGGTACTGGGTGCCGATGTCGTTGCCCTGGCGCATGCCCTGGGTCGGGTTGTGCAGTTCCCAGAACATCTTCAGCAGCTCGTCGTAGCTGACCTTGTCCTTGTCATACACCACCAGCACCACCTCGGCGTGGCCGGTCAGGCCCGAGCAGACTTCTTCGTAGGTCGGGTTCGGGGTAAAGCCGCCGGCGTAACCGACCACGGTGCTCACCACGCCTTCACGCTGCCAGAACTTGCGTTCGGCGCCCCAGAAGCAGCCCAGGCCGAAAATCGCGAAATCGACGTCCTGAAAGAACGGGCCCAGCAGCGGGGTGTCTTCGAAAACGAAGTGTTTCTCGGGCAGAACCATCGGGGTTTCGCGGCCAGGCAGAGCTTGTTCTTTGGTAGGGAGCACGTTTTTGTTCACCAGAATTTCCGAGCGCAGAACCATTATCAGTCCTCAGTCAGGATGGGATTTAAGTAAGCAGGTCGTCAGTGTGCCCAATGCCCGCGAGTTACGCACTACCCATTGTGGGAGCGGGCTTGCTCGCGAAGGCGGTGTGTCAGTCAGCGATGATGTCGACTGATACGACGCTTTCGCGAGCAAGCCCGCTCCCACAGGGTTTGTGCAGTCAGGCAATCAGGCAATCAGGCAATCAGGCAATCGGGCCGCGCGGGTAGCGCTTGAGTTTCTCGATCAGGTCGGCGCCCGGGATCGGCTGGTCGAACAGGTAGCCCTGGCCGACGTCGCAGCGGTGGCGGCGCAGGAAGGACAGCTGCTCGGCGGTCTCGATGCCTTCAGCCACGACCTTGAGTTTCAGGTTGTGGGCCATGGCGATCACCGCGGAGGTGATTTCCATGTCGTCCTGGTTGTCCGGGATTTCGTGGATGAAGCTTCGGTCGATCTTGATGATGTCGATGGGGAATTTTTTCAAGTAACTGAGCGACGAGTAACCGGTGCCGAAGTCGTCCATCGCCAGAGTCAGGCCCAGGCGCTTGAGCTGGTCGAGTTGCAGGTGGGTGTCTTCGGTGGCTTCCAGCAGCAGGCCTTCGGTCAGTTCCAGCTCCAGCAGGTGTGCCGGCAGGGCTTCTTCCTTGAGGATGTTGGTGATCGAGGCGACCAGGTCCGGGTCGGAGAACTGTTTGGGCGACAGGTTGATCGCCACCTGCAGATTGCCTAGCCCGGCGGCGGTCAGCGCCTTGCTCATGCGGCAGGCCTGGCGGGCGATCCATTTGCCGATCGGAATGATCAGGCCGGTTTCCTCGGCGACGCTGATGAACTGGTCCGGGCGGATCATGCCTTTTTCCGGATGATCCCAGCGCAGCAAGGCCTCCATGCCCAGCAGGCGACCGCTGCGCAGGCAGAGCTTGGGCTGATAGAACACGTCCAGCTCGTTCTGGGTCAGGGCGCGGCGCAGGTTGTTCTCGACGAACAGCTTGTAGCTGGCCTCGGCGTTCAACGCTTCGGTGAAGACCTGCACCTGATGTTTGCCGTTGGCCTTGGCCTTGTGCAGCGCCAGACCTGCGTTGCGCATCAGAGTCTGCGGGTCGCGGCCATGCAGCGGCGCGCAGGCCAGGCCCACCGAGCCGGTCACGCTGATCAACTGGTTGTCGACGAACATCGGCTTGTCGAGGGTGGTCAGCAGCTGGCTGGCGATCTGCTGGCCGGTGTGCAGGTCGGTATTGTCCAGCAGCACCGCGAACTCGTTACTGGCGAATCGCGCCAGGCTGCCGCTCGGGCTCAGGCTGTTGCGCAGGCGCCGAGCCAGGCTGATCAGCAACTTGTCGCCGGTCTGGTGGCCGAGGCTGTCGTTGATCCGCTTGAAGTTGTCGATGTCCACCAGCAGCAGGCTGATCGGCGCATCGCTGTCCCGGGCAAAGCGCTCGTCGAGGTTGCGGATGAACGCCGGGCGGTTGCCCAGGTTGGTCAGGTTGTCGGTGTACGCCAGGCGCTCGATACGTTGCTGAGCGAGCTTGGTATGGGTGATGTCTTCGTAGATGCCGATGTAATGGGTCAGTTCGCGGTTATCGCCATAGACCTTGGAGATCGACAACTGGCCCCAGTAGGGTTCGAGGTTCTTGCGGCGGCTCTTGAATTCGCCCTGCCAGCTGTTGCTCTTGGCCAGCGCCGAGGGCGCATCGAACAGCAGCTCGCTGAGGTTTTCCAGGGCCGGCAGCTCAGACAGGCGCTGGCCGTGAACTTCTTCGGTGCTGTACTGGGTGATCGCGGTGAAGCTCGGGTTGACGTATTCCACCACGCCATCGCAATTGACCAGCAGAAAGGCGTTGGCGCTTTGCTCGACCGCACGCTGGAACAGGTGCAGGGCGCTGGTGGCGGTGCGGCGGTTGTGGTTGCTGATGACCTGGGCGAACTGGTCCGCCAGCTCGCCGGCAAAGGCGATTTCATCCGACTGCCAGGCGCGGGTGGCGCCGGTCTGCTCAAGGCACAGCACACCGACCACCTGGCCATCGACGCGGATACTGGCGTCGAGCATGGCGTTGACGTCGCGCGGGCGCAGGGCTTCGGCGATTTCCCGGGTCCGTGGATCGCGCATGGCATTGTGCGCATCGATGGCGCGACCGGTGTGCAGGGCGTCGAGATAGTCGGGAAAGCTGCTCGCGTCGATCGGTTGCGGCAGCACGTATTCCTGGCTGGCGCGGTGGAAGGCCGAGATCGGCACCAGCGTCGAGCCTTCAAGGTTCCACAGGCTGGCGCAGTCGATTTCGTAGATCTCGCAGGCGCTGCGGGTAATCAGTTCGGCCGCTTCTTGCAGGGAGTTGCCGCTGCTATAGCGCTGGCGGGTCAGCAACAGGATCAGATCCTGCTGCGCGCGCACACGGTCCAGATGCTGCAGTTGTTCCTGCTGGGCGCGCTGGTTGAGCTCCAGGGCGATTTGCAGGCGCGAGTTCTGGGTTTCCAGATCGAGGGCGGGCAGCAGCGGGTCATCCTCGAACAGGCCGTCGATGACCAGCAAGTAGCCGCGCAACAGGTGCCGATTGTGCTGTTTGTAGGCTTCGCCCAGCTCCAGCAGGTTCAAGGAGCCGGTGGCGGTGTGCAGGGTGTAGCGGATCAGGTAATGCGAGCCTTCGCTCAGTTGCAACTGAATCGCGTCGTGCAGCTCATAGCGCGCTTCAGGCTCCATCAGGCTGGCGTAGGGCGAGCCGACCAGGGCGCAGAGCTCCACGGCCGGCAAGCCGAACTGTCGTTCGCAATTGGGATCGAGAAACAGCAGCGCCCAGCTTGGTTCATTCAGCCGCTCGAAACGCAGCATGCCGAGCCGCGAGGGCACAGGCAACTGCGTCACTACCTCGGCCACCATTCGGCTGGCGGCATCGGGTTGGCTTTTCATATGAAGGAAAACTCGCTTCGAATTTGCTGAACGCGCCGGGCTTACGCCCTCTTACTGTTGCCTGCGGCAAGGTTGCATCATTGCGCTACCGACTGACAAGAGAGATGAAGGCCAAGTGCTATAAGAATATGTCGGCAGCAGACAAGTTTTCTGCAATTTTTAAACTGTAGGAGCGAGCATGCTCGCGATGGACTCAAAGACACCGCTGGGTGTCAGGCCGCCAGCGTCATCGTTGACGACCATCGCGAGCGTGCTCGCTCCTACAGGGTTAAAGCAATACTGGTCGATTGCAGCAGGGTGCCATCGCGATCATGAAAACGCACATGAATCTGTTCGGTATCGACGATGACGTGGGCGAAATTGTCCTGGCTGATCACGCCGCTGGTGAGTTCATGCCGGTAGTCCCCGGCGGCGGTTCGCACCAGCGGTTGGTCGAGAATGAAGGTGGAGGCCTTGGCATAGGGCAGCAGCCTGCTGTTGCACAGGGGCGAGGAAACGATGGTGTGGACGTCGAAGTCCGGGGCTTCGCTGTGGGTCAGGCGGCTGGTCAATGAGCCGTGGACGTCGCCCGAGACAAAGACCACGTTTTTGATCCTGTGAGTCCGGATGGTTTCCAGCAGTCGCAATCGCTGCTCCGGAAAAGCCTTCCAGGCGTCATCCGGCAGGCTTTTGCGGTCGGGATAGAACATCACGCTGGTGACCACGAATTTGACCCTGGCGGGGCTTTGGACCAGCCAGTCGCGCAATGCCTGTTCCTGCTCGAGATCGAGCATGCGCGGTTCAGGCGATGCCAGGTCGCGTCGAGTGCGACTGTCGGTGACGAACCATTCGATATCGCCATGGCTGAATTGATACCAGTATCGATCCAGCGGTTGCCCGAGGCTTTTCCCCACGCCGGTGGGTCCATGGCTTGCCTGATACAGCTCGTAGGCGCGCATGGCGTTGTCATAGAGGTGCTCGTCGCCCCGGCTCTTGTTGACCGGCCAGTTGTCCTCGATTTCATGGTCGTCGAGGATCATGTAGGTCGGTGTGCCGGACATCAGGGCTGCGATATGCGGCTGGGAAAACGCCGTGCGGTATTTGGCGAGGATGTCCTCGTACTCCCGGTCGGGAGCGATGAAATTCAGATCATCGATGTAAACCTGGTCACCGGTCATCAGCAGGGCGCTGATCGGCGGATTGGCATTTCGGGCCAGCGTGTTGATCGAGGCGAAGATCCGGTCGCCCAACTGTGGAGCCCAGGGCACGCCGGCGGTCATCTGCAAGTAGCGGCACGAGCCGACGATGTAGGCCCGCGGGGAAGTGACATCACTGGATTGCGTGCGAAAGCGGTATAGGGGCTCGGGCCATTGCAGCGGCAATTCGCGCAATGTTTCCAGGCCGAGCGTCGAGCTGAACCAGCCTGCCTGATATTCGTATTCGGCATCGGCGACAAGGCCCTGAAGGTCAATCACTGCAGCCCCGTCATTCGCCTCCGACAGCGGGGTGAAAATCGCTTTGTTCCAGTGTTCCTCACCGGCTCTTCGACAGCGAACAGCGGCGAATGCCTGAGTGCCTTTCTGCCAGCCGCCACGCAGAAACAGGCGGGTTTGGTGCGATGTCGTATGGCCGACGATCGGTCCTACAGTAGGTTTCAACATATTCTTCGATTCCGTGAAGGTTACGTGTGAGTCCTTTCGAATCGAGCCTACTGTTCTGGGCGGGAAAAAAAGCGCGGCAGAGTGCGACGCAGGTTGTGGGGGATATCAGCCACAAACGTAGGAAGGTTTTTCTTGCAGGCAAAAAAAGCCCCGCCAAATTGGCGGGGTTGAGGTACGAGCGTGGCGCTCGGAAACGTGAAACGCAAAAGGCCCTCCGGTGAGGGAGGGCCTTTCGGGAGTTACAGCAAGATGGTGCGGATGTCCGCCAGCAGATCGCTCAGACGCTTGGTGAAGCGTGCAGCAGCGGCGCCGTTGATCACACGGTGATCGTAGGACAGCGACAGAGGCAGCATCAGCTTCGGCTGGAAGGCTTTGCCGTCCCAGACTGGCTGCATGGTTGCCTTGGAAACACCGAGGATCGCCACTTCCGGCGCGTTGACGATCGGCGTGAAGCCGGTGCCGCCAATGTGGCCGAGGCTGGAAATGGTGAAGCAGGCGCCCTGCATCTCGTCCGACGAGAGCTTCTTGGTTCGGGCTTTTTCGGCCAGGGAAGCGGCCTCGGCGGCCAGTTGCAGCAGGCTCTTCTGGTCGACGTTCTTGATGACCGGTACCAGCAGGCCATCCGGAGTGTCGACGGCGAAGCCGATGTTCACGTATTTCTTGCGGATGATCGCCTTGCCGCTTGGTGCCAGCGAGCTGTTGAAGTCCGGCAGTTCCTTGAGCAGGTGCGCGCAGGACTTGAGCAGCAGCGGCAGGATGGTCAGCTTGACGCCGGCCTTCTCTGCGACGGCTTTCTGGGCGTTACGGAACGCTTCGAGTTCGGTGATATCCGCCGAGTCGAATTGCGTCACGTGCGGCACGTTCAGCCAGCTGCGGTGCAGGTTGGCGGCGCCGACCTGCATCAGGCGGGTCATCGGCACTTCTTCGATTTCACCGAAGCGGCTGAAGTCCACGACCGGAATCGGCGGGATGCCTGCGCCACCGGTTGCACCGGCCGCAGCGGCTGGAGCTTCCTTGGCCTTCTGCATCATCGCCTTGACGTAAGCCTGCACGTCTTCCTTGAGGATGCGACCGTGCGGGCCGCTGGCGCCGACAGCGCTCAGCTCGACGCCGAACTCGCGGGCCAGTTGGCGCACGGCTGGGCCGGCGTGAACTTTCGCGCCTGGCTTGGCTGGTGCAGCAACCGGAGCAGCGGCAGGCGCGGCAGCCGGAGCGGCAGCAGGTGCAGCAGCGGCAGCAGGAGCGCTCGCAGCAGCAGCCGGTGCAGGGGCTGCAGCAGGCGCTGCGCCTTTGACTTTCAGCTTGAGGATCAGGTCGCCGGTGCCGACTTCATCGTCGAGCTTGATGGAAACGCTTTCCACCACGCCAGCGGCAGGCGATGGAATCTCCATGCTCGCCTTGTCGGATTCCAGGGTGATCAGCGACTGGTCGGCTTCGACGCTGTCGCCGGCCTTGACCAGCACTTCGATGATCTTGGCCTTGCCCGCCGAACCGATGTCCGGAACGTGGATGTCCTGAACGCTGTCGGCAACCGGAGCTGCCGGTGCGGCGGCCGCAGCTGGCGCCGCGGCTGGTGCAGGGGCTGCAGCCTGGGCTGGCGCGGCAGCGGCAGGCGCCGCGGCACCCGCCACTTCCAGGTCCAGAATCAGGTCGCCGGTGCCGACTTCGTCGTTGAGCTTGACGCTGATGGCCTTGACCACGCCAGCGGCAGGCGACGGGATTTCCATGCTCGCCTTGTCGGATTCCAGGGTGATCAGCGATTGATCAGCCTCGACGGTGTCGCCGACCTTGACCTGGATTTCGATGATCTGGGCCTTGCCCGACGAACCGATGTCCGGCACGTGCACTTGCTGAACCGAAGCGGCTGCTGGGGCAGCGGCTGGCGCGGCGGCAGCAGGTGCGGCGGCCGGAGCCGGCGCAGCTTTGGCCTGCGGAGCAGCGGCAGGCGCAGGAGCCGCAGCTGCGGCGCCCTCGACTTCCAGCTCCAGCAGTTCGTCGCCTTCTTTCAGGCGATCGCCCAGCTTCACTTTCAGGCTCTTGATGATACCGGCCTTCGGCGCAGGCACTTCCATGCTCGCCTTGTCCGATTCCAGGGTCAGGATGCTCTGGTCGGCTTCGATGCGGTCGCCGACCTTCACAAACAGTTCAATTACTTCACCTTCACCGCTGCCGATGTCAGGTACTCGAATGAGTTCGCTCACAGAAACTCTCCTCAGCAGTCCAGTGGGTTGCGTTTTTCCGGGTCGATCCCGAACTTGGCGATGGCTTCGGACACCACCTTAGGTTCGATATCACCACGGTCAGCCAGTGCTTCAAGGGCTGCCAACACCACGAAATGACGGTCGACTTCGAAGAAATGACGCAGTTTCTTGCGGCTGTCGCTGCGGCCGAAACCGTCGGTGCCCAGGACTTTGAATTCCTTGGATGGTACCCACTGACGGATCTGCTCGGCGAACAGTTTCATGTAGTCGGTAGAGGCGATGACCGGACCCTTACGGCCGTTCAGGCACTCTTCAACATAGCTGCGCTGAGGCTTCTGGCCTGGGTGCAGACGGTTGCTGCGCTCTACGGCCAGGCCGTCGCGACGCAGTTCGTTGAAGCTGGTAACGCTCCACACGTCAGCGCCGACGTTGAATTGCTCGCGCAGGATCTTCGCCGCTTCACGGACTTCACGCAGGATGGTGCCGGAGCCCATCAGCTGAACGTGGTGCGCCGCTTCGCGGGTGTCTTCCTCAAGCAGGTACATGCCTTTCTTGATGCCTTCCTCGGCACCGGCCGGCATGGCTGGCTGCTGGTAGGACTCGTTCATCACGGTGATGTAGTAGAAGACGTCCTGTTGCTCTTCGGTCATCTTCTTCATGCCGTCCTGAATGATCACCGCCAGCTCGTAGCCGTAGGTTGGATCGTAGGTGCGGCAGTTCGGGATGGTGGCAGCCAGCAGGTGGCTGTGACCGTCTTCGTGCTGCAGGCCTTCACCGTTGAGGGTGGTACGGCCGGCGGTGCCGCCGATCAGGAAGCCACGGGTACGGCTGTCGCCAGCGGCCCAGGCCAGGTCGCCGATACGCTGGAAGCCGAACATCGAGTAGAAGATGTAGAACGGCAGCATTGGCTGGTTGTGGCTGGAGTACGAAGTACCGGCAGCGATGAAGGAGCTCATGGCGCCTGCTTCGTTGATGCCTTCTTCGAGAATCTGGCCTTTCTTGTCTTCCTTGTAGAACATCACCTGGTCTTTATCGACTGGCTCGTAGAGCTGGCCGACGGACGAGTAGATGCCCAACTGACGGAACATGCCTTCCATACCGAAGGTACGGGCTTCGTCCGGGATGATCGGAACGATGCGCGGGCCGATTTCCTTGTCCTTGACCAGTTGCGCGAGGATCCGCACGAACGCCATGGTGGTGGAAATTTCACGGTCGCCCGAACCGTCCAGGATAGCCTTGAGGGTATCGAGTGGCGGAGTCGGGATGTTGAAGCTTTGCGCGCGGCGCTGAGGCACGAAACCGCCCAGTGCATTGCGACGCTCGCTCAGGTAGCGGGCTTCGGCGCTGTTCGGCTCCGGCTTGAAGAACGGCAGGTTCTCCAGGTCTTCATCCTTGACCGGGATGTCGAAGCGGTCACGGAACAACTTCAGGCTGTCGACGTCGACTTTCTTGGTGTTGTGCGCGGTGTTCTTCGCTTCGCCGGCACCGGTGCCATAACCCTTGATGGTCTTGGCCAGGATGACGGTAGGCTGGTCTTTGTGGTTGACCGCCTGGTGGTAGGCCGCATAGACCTTGTACGGGTCGTGGCCGCCACGGTTGAGTTTCCAGATCTCGTCGTCGGACAGGTCTGCAACCATCGCCTTGAGTTCTGGCGAGTTGAAGAAGTGTTCACGTACGAACGCGCCGTCTTTGGCCTTGTAGTTCTGGTATTCGCCGTCGATGACTTCGTCCATGCGACGTTGCAGGATGCCGTCGACGTCCTTGGCCAGCAGCGGGTCCCAGAAACGGCCCCAGATGACTTTGGATACGTTCCACTGAGCACCGCGGAACACGCCTTCGAGTTCCTGGATGATCTTGCCGTTGCCGCGAACCGGGCCGTCGAGGCGCTGCAGGTTGCAGTTGATGACGAAGATCAGGTTGTCGAGCTTCTCGCGGCCAGCCAGCGAGATCGCGCCCAGGGATTCCGGCTCGTCGCACTCGCCGTCGCCCAGGAAGCACCAGACTTTCTGCTTGCCTTCCGGAATGAAACCACGGGCTTCCAGGTACTTCATAAAGCGTGCCTGGTAAATCGCCTGGATCGGACCCAGACCCATGGATACGGTCGGGAACTGCCAGAAATCAGGCATCAGCCAAGGGTGCGGGTAGGACGACAGGCCCTGACCGTCCACTTCCTGGCGGAAGTTGTTCATCTGGTCTTCGCTGATGCGGCCTTCCATGAACGCACGGGCATAAACGCCTGGGGAGGTGTGGCCCTGGAAGTAGATCAGGTCGCCGCCGTGTTCGTCGGTCGGAGCCTGGAAGAAATAGTTGAAGCCGATGTCATACAGGGTCGCACTGGAAGCGAAGCTGGAGATGTGACCACCCAGGTCAGAATCTTTCAGGTTCGTACGCATTACCATGGCCATCGCGTTCCAACGCACGAGCGAGCGGATGCGGCGTTCCATGAACAGGTCGCCTGGCATGCGTGCTTCGTGGGTAACAGGGATGGTGTTGCGGTAAGGCGTGGTGATGGCGTAAGGCAGTTGCGAGCCGCTGCGGGTCGCGAGTTCGCCCATACGGGTCATCAGATAGTGAGCACGGTCTTCGCCTTCTTTGTCGAGAACCGATTCCAGGGCGTCCAGCCATTCCTGGGTTTCGACGGGATCGAGGTCTTGCATGGCTTGCTCCAGGGCGGAAAGGCTACCAGAATCGGTTGCCTGAGTTAGCGACTGGCCTTGTGGGCAGACGTTATGAATTCTTGGATTGCCGAGAGGTAGGTTCCGGCGGCGTGTAGTTTTACTACAAATCATCGGGCATTTCAGCTATCCGAATGTATATACGAGTAGTAAAACTACAGATGATTGGCTTATAGCCTCCAACTGGGTTGTGAGAATAATCGTTAAGGTTGGTCTTTTTCCAATAAGGAAAGGTGAAACTTTGATGTTGGCTGCCAAAAATAAAGAAATTTCAGCTATTTCTAACTTTTGTTCGACAGTCCTTTTGGTAGTGCATTCGTACAAATCACTACATTTGGCTGATAACTCGCCGATCAAGGATAGACCATGAGCCTTCCTTTGCTTGCCCAGCTCCCCACTGTCCTGCTGCCGTTTGTCACCCGCGCCGAGCAGTCGTTCCGCGCCGCGGTGGAGGCATTGGATGACGATCATGGGCTGTCTGCGTGGACGCCCGAGCGCTGGGGACAATTTGCCCGGGTGACCGCCGCCAGCGACTTCGTGACCGAACAATGTGTGCGTGATCCGGTGATGCTGCTGGAGCTGGTGCGCTCAGGCGAACTGGATCGCGCTTATGCCCCCGGCGAGCTGTGCGCCCAGATCGCCGCCGCGGCGAGCGTCGCCGAAACCGACGATCTGCTGGGCCGTGCCCTGCGCCGGCAGCGCGCGCGTCATCAAGTGCGGATCATCTGGCGTGACCTGACGCGCCAGGCCGATCTGATCCAGACTTGCCGCGATCTTTCCGACATGGCCGATGCCAGCATCGATCAGGCCTATCAATGGTTGTACGCGCGGCATTGCCAGCAATTCGGCGTGCCCACCGGCCACCGCAGCGGCGAGCCGCAGCAGATGGTCGTGCTCGGCATGGGCAAGCTCGGCGCGGTGGAGCTCAATCTGTCGTCCGACATCGATCTGATCTTCGCCTACCCCGAAGGCGGCGAAACCGTGGGGGTGAAACGGGCGCTGGATAACCAGGAGTTCTTCATCCGTCTCGGCCAGCGCCTGATCAAGGCCCTGGACCCGATGACCGTTGACGGTTTCGTGTTCCGCGTCGACATGCGCCTGCGGCCTTATGGCTCGTCCGGCGCGCTGGTCCTGAGTTTCAACGCGCTGGAGCAGTACTACCAGGATCAGGGCCGCGACTGGGAACGCTACGCGATGATCAAGTCGCGGGTGGTCGCTGGCGATCAGGTGGCTGGCGCGCAACTGCAAGAGATGTTGCGGCCCTTCGTTTACCGGCGTTACCTGGACTTCTCCGCCATCGAAGCGCTGCGCACCATGAAGCAGCTGATCCAGCAGGAAGTGCGGCGCAAGGGCATGGCCGACAACATCAAGCTGGGCTCCGGCGGCATCCGCGAGGTGGAGTTCATCGCCCAGGCCTTCCAGCTGATACACGGCGGTCGTGATCTGAGCCTGCAGCAGCGTCCTCTATTGAAAGTGCTGAGCACTCTGGAAGGTCAGGGCTACCTGCCGCCGGCGGTGGTCAGCGAGCTGCGCGAAGGCTATGAATTTTTGCGTTACACCGAACATGCGATCCAGGCGATTGCCGACCGCCAAACCCAGATGCTGCCGGTTGGCGCTGAGGATCAGGCGCGTATTGCCTTTATGCTGGGCTTCGACGACTGGGCGTCCTTCCATGAAAAACTGATGTTCTGGCGCGGTCGTATCGCCTGGCACTTCGCCCAGGTCATTGCCGATCCTGATGAAGAGCAAGGCGCTGAAAGCGAAGTGGTGGTCGGCGGTGAATGGCTGCCGTTGTGGGAAGAAGCTCAGGATGAAGAAGCGGCCTGCCGGCAATTGCAGGAAGGCGGTTTCACCGACGCGCCGAAAGCCCTGAGGGCACTGGCCGGCCTGCGCAGCAGCCCGCAGTTGCGCGCGATGCAGCGTCTGGGGCGCGAGCGTCTCGATGCCTTTATTCCACGTTTGTTGGCGCAGGCGGTGGAACACGCCAACCCGGATCTGGTGCTGGAGCGGGTGCTGCCACTGGTGGAAGCCGTGGCGCGTCGTTCGGCTTATCTGGTGTTGCTGACCGAAAACCCGGGTGCGCTGCGCCGCCTGCTGACCTTGTGCGCGGCCAGCCCGTGGATCGCCGAACAGATCACTCGTTTCCCGCTGCTGCTTGATGAGCTGCTTAACGAAGGACGGCTGTTCAAGCCGCCGCTGGCGCCGGAGTTGGCCGCCGAGTTGCGCGAACGCCTGACGCGGATTCCCGAGGACGACCTCGAACAGCAGATGGAAGCGCTGCGCCATTTCAAGCTGGCGCACCGCCTGCGGGTTGCCGCATCGGAAATCGCCGGGCACCTGCCGCTGATGAAAGTCAGCGACTACCTGACCTGGCTCGCCGAGGCGATTCTGGAGCAAGTGCTGGCCCTGGCCTGGCGCCAGACCGTGGCCAAGTACGGCACGCCGCTGCGCACCGACGGCACCTTGTGCGATCCCGGCTTCATCATTGTCGGTTATGGGAAAGTCGGCGGCCTGGAACTGGGGCATGGTTCGGACCTGGATCTGGTGTTCATCCATGATGGCGACCCGCAGGCGGAAACCGACGGGCCGAAATCCATCGATGGCGCGCAATTTTTCACCCGTCTTGGGCAGCGAATCATTCATTTGCTAACGGCACAGACCAATTCCGGGCAATTGTATGAAGTGGACATGCGCCTGCGGCCGTCCGGTGCGGCGGGGTTGCTGGTGAGTTCGCTGGGGGCGTTTTCCCGTTATCAGGAGGGCGAAGCCTGGACCTGGGAGCATCAGGCGCTGGTGCGGGCGCGGGTGCTGGTGGGCAGCGAAGATGTGGGGCGTGCGTTCGAGCAGGTGCGGGCGGCGATCCTGGGCAAGGCGCGGGATCTGTCGAAGCTGCGCCAGGAAGTCAGCGAGATGCGCGCCAAGATGCGCGATAACCTGGGCAGCAAGAGCACGGCGGCCGGCACCGGGGCAAATGCCTTTGAGGCCACGGCGCCGTTCGATCTCAAGCAGGATGCCGGTGGTATCGTCGATATTGAATTTATGGTGCAATACGCGGCTCTGGCGTGGTCGGAAACACATCCGCCATTGCTGCGCTGGACCGACAATATCCGCATTCTGGAAGAGCTGGAACACGAAGGGCTGATGCCCGCCGAAGATGCCAGCCTGCTGCGCGAAGCCTATAAAGCTTACCGCTCCGCCGCTCACCGACAGGCCTTGCAGAAGGATCCGGGAGTGATACCGGGCGATCAGTTTGCGGACGAACGGCGACAGGTCATGCGGATCTGGCGAGAGCTGGGGCTAAGCTGAACGGGGTATCGGCTACACCCGAACCCCTGTGTGGGAGCGAGCCTGCTCGCGATGAGGACGTCACATCCAGCCTATATGCTGACTGTCACGCCGCTATCGCGAGCAGGCTCGCTCCCACAGTAGATCTGCAGTGTTTTGTAGAATTATCGAGGCGGGGAGGCGTATGCCTCCCCGGTTCGTTTATGGAAGCCACATGAATATTCTGATCGTTGGGCCCAGTTGGGTCGGTGACATGGTGATGGCGCAGACACTGTTTCAGTGCCTCAAACAGCGCCACCCGCAATGCGAAATCGACGTGCTGGCCCCCGAGTGGAGCCGGCCGATTCTTGAGCGCATGCCCGAAGTCCGCCAGGCCTTGAGCTTTCCGCTCGGCCACGGCGCGCTGGAGCTGGCGACGCGTCGGCGCATCGGCAAATCCCTGGCCGGCCAGTACGACCAGGCGATCCTCCTGCCCAACTCCCTGAAGTCGGCGCTGGTGCCGTTCTTCGCCGGCATCCCCAAGCGCACCGGTTGGCGTGGCGAGTTCCGCTACGGCCTGCTCAACGATGTGCGCACGCTGGACAAAGAACGTTACCCGCTGATGATCGAGCGTTTCATGGCCTTGGCCTACGAGCCGGGCGCGGAGCTGCCCAAGCCTTATCCTCGCCCGAGTTTGCAGATCGACCCGGTGACCCGCGAAGCGACACTGGCCAAATTCGGCCTGGAACTCGACCGTCCGGTGCTGGCGCTGTGTCCCGGTGCCGAGTTCGGCGAGGCCAAGCGCTGGCCGTCCGAGCATTACGCCAAGGTCGCCGAGGCGAAGATCCGCGAAGGCTGGCAAGTCTGGCTGTTCGGCTCGAAAAACGATCATGCGGTGGGCGAAGACATCCGCTCGCGGCTGATCCCCGGGCTGCGTGAAGAATCGATGAACCTCAGTGGCGGCACCTCCCTGGCCGAGGCGATCGACCTGCTGTCCTGCGCCGATTCGGTGGTGTCCAACGATTCGGGCCTGATGCACGTCGCCGCCGCATTGAATCGCCCGCTGGTGGCGATCTACGGTTCGACATCGCCGGGCTTCACGCCGCCGCTGGCCGAGCAGGTGGAGATCGTGCGCCTGGGCATCGAATGCAGCCCGTGCTTCGATCGCACGTGCCGCTTCGGTCATTACAACTGCCTGCGCCAATTGATGCCGCAAGCGGTGAACGAAGCCTTGCAGCGGTTGCAGGGCACTGTGGTCGAGGTTCAATAGTTTGCGGGTACTGCTGATCAAGACTTCATCGCTGGGCGACGTGATTCACGCGTTGCCGGCGTTGACCGACGCGGCGCGGGCGATTCCCGGCATCACCTTCGACTGGGTGGTGGAAGAAGGTTTCGCCGAAATTCCCACCTGGCATCCGGCCGTTGGCAAGGTGATCCCGGTGGCGATCCGCCGCTGGCGCAAGAACATCTGGCAAACCATCAAGAGCGGCGAGTGGAAGCGCTTCAAGCAAAGTCTGCGCGCCACGAAATACGATCTGGTCATCGATGCCCAAGGCCTTTTGAAAAGCGCCCTGCTGACGCGCTACGTCAAAGCCCCGGTCGCCGGGCTCGACAAGGATTCCGCCCGCGAGCCGATCGCCGCGCGCTTCTATTCCCGTCGCCTGGCCGTGGCCCGTGGGCAGCATGCGGTGGAGCGGGTGCGCCAACTGTTCGCCGTGGCCCTGGGTTACGACTTGCCCAAAGGCCTGGGCGACTACGGCCTGAACGTCGAGCGCCTGGTGGAATTGCCGCGCAAGAACCCGTACGTGCTGTTCCTGCACGGCACCACCTGGGACACCAAGCACTGGCCCGAAGCCTATTGGCGCGAACTGGCCGAGCGTGTCGGTTACCTGGGGGTCGGGGTGAAGCTGCCTTGGGGCAATGCGGTCGAGAAGGCCCGTGCCGAACGCATCGCCAAGGACATGAAGCACGTTGAAGTGCTACCCAAGCTGAATCTGGCCGGTGTCGGCAAGGTGCTGGCCGGCGCTCAGGCCTGCGTGGCGGTGGATACCGGCCTCGGCCATCTGGCCGCGGCGCTGGACGTGCCGACCCTGTCGCTGTTCGGCCCGACCAACCCCGGGCTGACCGGTGCCTACGGCAAGTCGCAGATCCATCTGGCCAGCGATTTCCCTTGCGCGCCCTGCATGTCGAAGAAATGCACCTATCAACCGACGGCCGAAGACGCCCGCCGGTTCGACCTCAAACGCGAGTGGCCGTTGTGCTTCACCCGCGTGAATCCCGAACGCGTCGCCAGCCGGCTGAGCACGTTGTTACTCACCGAGGAGCTGCGCTGATGCAATTGGCATTTGTCCTTTACAAGTATTTTCCCTTCGGCGGTTTGCAGCGTGACTTCATGCGCATTGCCCTGGAGTGCCAGAAGCGCGGCCACCAGATTCGCGTATACACGCTGATCTGGGAAGGCGATGTGCCGCCGGGCTTCGAAGTGCTGGTGGCGCCGGTCAAGGCATTCTTCAATCATCGGCGCAATGAAAAACTCAGCGAATGGATGGAGGCGGACCTGGCCAAGCGCCCGGTGGACCGCCTGATCGGCTTCAACAAGATGCCGGGGCTGGACGTCTACTACGCCGCCGACGGCTGTTTCGAAGACAAGGCGCAGAACCTGCGCAACTCGCTGTACCGTCGCTGGGGCCGCTATCGCCACTTCGCCGAGTACGAGCGGGCGGTGTTCGCCAAAGACGCCAAGACCGAAGTGCTGATGATTTCCGAAGTGCAGCAGCCGCTGTTCATCAAGCATTACGACACACCGCTCAAGCGCTTCCACCTGCTGCCGCCGGGCATCGCCCAAGACCGCCGCCGGCCTGCGGATGCCGAGCAGATTCGCGCCGGCTTTCGCGCCGAATTCAACCTCAAGGACGACGAACTGCTGTTGGTGCAGATCGGCTCCGGGTTCAAGACCAAGGGCGTGGATCGCAGTCTGAAGGCGCTGGCGGCGTTGCCCGCCGATCTGAAGAAACGCACCCGGCTATTTGTAATCGGCCAGGATGACCCCAAATTGTTCCAGATGCAGAGCGCCACACTGGGCCTGGGCGATAACGTGACCTTCCTCAAGGGGCGTAGCGATATCCCGCGTTTCCTGCTTGGCGCCGATCTGTTGATCCACCCGGCTTACAACGAAAACACCGGCACCGTGCTGCTTGAAGCGCTGGTGGCCGGTCTGCCGGTGCTGGTCAGCGCGGTCTGCGGTTACGCCCATTACATTGCCGAGGCCGATGCCGGCCTGGTGCTGGACGAGCCGTTCGATCAGGGGCAGTTGACCCAATACCTGACCGGCATGTTGAACGACGATCAAGCACGGGCGGCCTGGAGCCGCAACGGTCTGGCCTTTGCCGAAACGGCCGACCTCTACAGCATGCCGCAGCACGCGGCCGATGTGATTCTGGCGGAGCACGCTTAAATGAAGTTGATGCTGGCTGAACCGTTCAAGAGCCTTTGGGCCGGACGCGATGCGTTCACCGAAGTCGAAGGCTTGCAGGGCGAGGTTTACCGCGAACTGGAAGCGCGCCGGACCCTGCGCACCGAAGTGGACGGCAATGGTTTTTTCGTGAAAATCCACCGTGGCATCGGTTGGGGCGAGATCTTCAAGAACCTGCTGACCGCCAAGTTGCCGGTGCTCGGCGCAGGCCAGGAATGGAAAGCCATCCAGCGCCTGCAGGAAGTCGGTGTGCCGACCATGACCGCCGTGGCTTACGGCGAGAAGGGCAGCAATCCGGCGGACCAGCATTCGTTCATCGTCACCGAAGAGCTGGCGCCGACCGTCAGCCTTGAAGACTTCAGCATCAACTGGCTCAAGCAGCCGCCGGAGCCGAGGCTCAAACGCGCGCTGATCGCCGAAGTGGCGCGCATGACCGGCATGATGCACCGCGCCGGGGTCAACCATCGTGACTGCTACATCTGCCATTTCCTGCTGCACACCGACAAACCGGTGACGGCAGACGATTTCAAACTCTCGGTGATCGACCTGCACCGCGCCCAGACACGCCCGGCCATTACCTCGCGCTGGCGCAACAAGGATCTGGCGGCGCTGTACTTTTCGGCCCTGGATATCGGCCTGACCCGTCGCGACAAACTGCGCTTTCTCAAGGGCTACTTCCAGCGGCCGCTGCGGCAGATCCTCAGTGAAGAAGCCGGTTTGCTGAGCTGGCTCGAAGGCAAGGCCGACAAGCTTTACGACCGCAAGCAGCGCTACGGGGATGCGCTCTGATGGCGGGTTGGACACTGGAGCCGGCCTACAGCGATCTGGCAGAAGATTTCGGCAGCCTCGATGCGGTGTTTGCGCTGCAGGGCGAGCGCCTGACCCGCGACCCGCTGTCCGAGGTCATCCGCGTGCAGCGCAACGGCGTCAACTATTACGTCAAGCGCTACTCGGGGGCCGGCAAGGGCTTGCGTCGTTATCTGGGCAAACCCCGGGTAAAAATGGAATGGCAGAACCTCAAGCGCTTCGCCAAGTGGGGCATTCCCACGGCCGAGGTGGTGGCCTGGGGTCTGGAGCGGCGCGGGGCGGCCTATGATCGCGGGGCGATGATCACCCGCGAGCTGCCGCATACCGAGGATCTGTCCGCGCTGGCCGAGCGGCACGACCCGAAACTGGCGGATCGCGCCTGGGTCGACCAGGTCAGCCGTCAGTTGGCCAGCCACACCCGGACCATGCACGAGCATCGTTTTACCCATAACGATCTGAAGTGGCGCAACCTGCTGATCGACGATCAGGCCAAACTGTTCCTGATCGATTGCCCCAACGGTGATTTCTGGAGCGGTTTCTGGCTCAAGTACCGCATCACCAAGGACCTGGCCTGCCTGGACAAGGTCGCCAAGTATCAATTGTCGGCCACCCAGCGCCTGCGCTTTTACCTGCAATACCGCCAACGGGACCGGCTCAACGACGCCGACAAGAAACGGATCCGGCACGTGGTGAGATTTTTCGAGGGACGCGAATGACTGATTTTCTGGCTGCCGAAGACCGTGCGCTGCTCGAGCGCCACGGCTTGGGCACTTTCGACGCACTCTGGGCCCGGCAACTCGACGCCGTGGATGAACCCAACACCATTCGTGGTGGCTGGAGCAGCGTGTTTCGACTGGATCTGGAGGGTCAGGGCTTCTACCTCAAGCGTCAGAGCAACTACATGATGCACACGTTGCACGCGCCCTTTGGCGAGCCGAGCTTCGCCCGTGAATTCCGCAACATCAGCCGCTATGAAAAACTCGGTATTCCGGCGCTGAAAGCGGCGTTCTTTGGTGAACGCAAGGTCGACGGCGAAGTCCGGGCGATTCTGCTGACCCGCGCCCTGGACGGCTGGGATGACCTGGATTCGCTGCTGCAGCGCTGGTCTGACCTGGGCGAGGCGCAACATGTCGCGATTCTTCAAGCCTGTGGAAAACTGGCGCGGCGCCTGCACGGCGTGCGTCAGGTGCACGGCTGCTTTTACCCCAAGCATATTTTCCTCTGCGCCACCGGTGACGGCTACCAGGCGCAGTTGATCGATCTGGAAAAGACCCGGCCGCTGCTGTTAGGTCAACGTGATCGGGTCAAGGATCTGGAGCCGCTGTTGCGCCGGGCGCCGGAGTGGAGTGACGCGCAGTTGCGCATTCTGCTGGGCGCCTATCTGGACCAGCCTCAAAACAGCACGCTGATCGACAGCTGGCTGACGCGCCTGACCGCGCGACGCAGCCATAAGGAGAAGCGCTGATGCGTTTGTCCGAACTGAAAAATGCCGGTCGCAGCCCGACCTTGCCGCTGAGTGTTTCGTTGGCCGATGCCGCCGGTCCCGCGGACTTGCAGCTGCTGAGTCTGTTGCGGGTTTTGCCGGGGCAGCGCTACGTCGGCGCTGGCATCTGGCGCGGTCGTCCGGTGCTGGCCAAGTTGCTGGTCGGCGGCAAGGCGGCGCGGCATTTCCAGCGTGAGCTGGACGGTGTGCGCCTGCTGGCGGCGCAAGGCTTGACCACGCCACTGCTGTTGGCCGACGGACTCAAGGACGGCGAGGGCGGCTGGTTGCTGTTCGAGTTTCTCGAAGAGTCCGCGAGCCTGGGCGATGCCTGGAAGCAGGTCGAACACCTGCCGGCGCTGGCCGATGAACAATCGGCGGTGCTGGCCGAAGCCCTGGGCGCGATCGGGCAGATGCACCGCAAAGGCCTGTGGCAGGAAGATCTGCACCTGGACAACCTGCTGCGCCAGGGCAGTCGCCTGTATTTGATCGACGGCGCCGGGATTCGCGCCGAAACCCCGGGCCAGCCGCTGTCGCGGCAGAAAGTCCTGGAAAACCTCGGGGTGTTTTTCGCCCAGTTGCCCCAGGCGCTGGAGCCGTTCACCGAAGAGTTGCTGGTGTACTACCTGCTGAGCAACGGCGAGCATGCCTTGCCGATGGAAGCCTTGCAGAAGCAGATCGACAAGGTGCGCAGCTGGCGCCTCAAGGATTACCTGATCAAGGTCGGGCGCGAGTGCACGCTGTTCAGCGTCCAGCGCGGTGCGTTCGGCTTGCGCGCGATCCGGCGTGAAGAAGAGGCTTCGATGCTGCCGGTTCTGGATCGGGCCGATGCGTTGCTCGATCAAGGTCACCTTTATAAAACCGGTGGCGCGGCGAGCGTCGGCAAGGTCGAGGTAGATGGCCGCACGCTGGTGATCAAGCGCTACAACATCAAAGGTTTTGCCCACTGGCTCAAGCGCTTCTGGCGTCCGAGTCGCGCCTGGCGCTCGTGGCACGAAGGCAATCGCCTGGCGTTTCTCGGCATTGCCACGCCCAAACCCCTGGCGCTGCTGGAAAAGCGTTTTCTCTGGCTGCGCGGTCGGGCTTACCTGATCACCGAGCATCTGGCGGGGCCGGACATCATCGAGCGCTTTGCGCCTTACGTGGAAAGCGGCGATGCCCCCGAGGCGGAACTGGCGGCGCTGGACCGGTTGTTCGCCGAACTGATTCGCCTGCGCATCAGCCATGGCGACTTCAAGGGGCACAACCTGTTCTGGCAGGAGGATCGCTGGGCGCTGATCGATCTGGATTCGATGTGTCAGCATCGCTCTCTCGGCAACTTTGCTCCGGCTTATGCCAAGGATCGTGCGCGGTTCATGCGTAACTGGCCTGAGAGCAGTGCTCTGCATCAGGTGATTGATCAGCGGTTGCCCAAGGATATTTCCGGCGCTGCTTGAGCCCTATCGCGAGCAGGCTCGCTCCCACATTGGATTTGTGTTTCGCAGCAATTCCATTGTGGGCTTGCCCGCGATGAGGCCAGAATGGTCCTACACAATCTTGGGAAACCATGAACTGTGGCCTGACCAACCGCGATGCTAGCTTGGCTGTCCTTCATGGAGGACAGACCTTGACCATCAAAATGGCCGTCGCAGCAGGCGTCATCTCGCTGGCTTTGACCGGATGCGGCACCTTCGCAACGGTGTTTCAGGACGAAGCCGAAGCAGCTCAGGGGCTGCGCAAGCAAAAAACCTATTGCCAGTCCATTCCCAGGACCTACAGCGGCCTGGCCTACGATTTCTGCGTATTGAACGCGCCGCCCGACCCTACGGGCATGTTTCTTCCCTTCATTCTGGCCGACATGGCCCTCTCCGGCGCCCTGGACACCGTGGCCTTGCCCTACACCCTCTACCGCCAAACCACCGACGGCAACATCTCCATTTACTGGCGCCCATCCCCTGGATGAGCCTCTCAAAGACACCACCCAAAACCCTTGCAGCTCGCAGCTAGCGGCTTGCAACTGCTTTTAAGCTATAATCCCGCCCTTTAGCTGCCCCACGCTCCCGGCGAGGGCAGATCATTTTTGAGGCGCTTCGGCGCCTGACATGCAGACTAAAGAGGCTAGACCCCTGTGGCATTGACGATTCTTGGCCTGTCCGGCGCCCTTAGCCATGATCCTTCAGCAGCCTTGTACATCGACGGCAAGCTGGTCGCGGCGGCTGAAGAAGAGCGCTTCGTACGCGATAAACATGCAAAGAACCGCATGCCCTACGAATCGGCGAAGTTCTGCCTGGAACAGGCCGGCATCAAGCCTTCGGACGTTGATGTGGTGGCGATTCCGTTCGCCCCGATCAGTCTTTTCGGCAAGGCCCGCTGGCACTACGCAAAACGTTACTGGTACGCCCCGGACCGCGCCCTCGACGCGATCCTGATGGGCAACCGTCGCTACAAGCGCTATCGCAACAAGATCGTCTGGTGCCTGGAGCAACTGGGCTTCGATCCGAAGAAAATCAAGATCGAGCCGGTCGAACACCACTTGGCCCACGCCTCCAGCGCCTACCACTGCTCCGGTTTCAAAGAGAAAACCGCGATCCTCGGTATCGACGGCAAGGGCGAGTACGCCACGACCTTCTTCGGCTACGGTCAGAACGGCAAGATCCACAAGATCAAGGAATTCTTCGATCCGGACTCCCTGGGCGGCCTGTATGGCGCGATCACCGAGTTCCTCGGTTTCGAAATGCTCGACGGCGAGTTCAAGGTCATGGGCATGGCGCCGTACGGCGACGCCAGCAAATACGATTTCTCGCGCCTGGCCTCGTTCGAGAACGGCGAACTGGTGATCAACACCGAATACGCCAACGTGATCGGCCTGCGTCGCTATAAAGAGAAGGGCAAGGGTTTCTACTTCTCGCCGAAACTCATCGAGTGGCTGGGTCCGAAGCGCGAAGGCGACATCGCCGACGAGCCTTACATCCACTACGCCGCGAGCATGCAAGCGCTGTTCGAGAAACTGGCGTTGCAGATGATCGACCACTACCTGGGTGACGTACTCAAGGAAACCGGCAAGCTGGCCTTCGCCGGCGGCTGCGCCTTGAACGTCAAGCTGAACCAGAAAATCATCGCCCGCGACGACGTCAAGGAACTGTTCGTGCAGCCTGCGTCCGGCGACGCCGGTACCGCGGTGGGTGCTGCGGCCTATGTGTCCCACGCCCGTGGCGTGCCGGTCGAGAAGATGGAACACGTCTACCTCGGCCCGTCGTACAGCAACGAAGACGTGATCGCCGCCTGCGCCCGCCACGAGAACAAGCCGACCTGGCGCAAGCTCGACAACATGCCGGAGCAGATCGCCAAAATCATGGTCGACGGCAACCCGGTGGCCTGGTTCCAGGGCCGCATGGAGTTCGGTCCGCGCGCACTGGGCGGTCGTTCGATCATCGGTTGCCCGAGCGTGGCCGGCGTGGCCGACCGCATCAACCATCAGATCAAGTTCCGCGAGCGCTGGAGGCCTTTCTGCCCGTCGATGCTCGACACCGTCGCGCCGCAGATGATCAAGATCGACCACCCGGCGCCTTTCATGACCTTCACTTTCGAAGTGGCGGAAGAGTGGAAGACCCGCGTACCGGAAGTCGTTCACGAAGACGGCACCTCCCGCGCCCAGGTGCTCAAGCGCGAATACAATCCGCGCTACTACGACATGATGAAGGCGCTCGAGAACCTGACCGGCAACGGCGTGTCTCTGAACACCTCGCTCAACCGTCGTGGCGAACCGATGATCTGCTCGCCGACCGACGCCCTGAACATGTTCTTCGGCTCCGATCTGCAGTACCTGATCATGGAAGACATCCTGGTGGTCAAAGAGGGCGCGAACGCCTATGACACGCTCGGCTGAACGCCATGTGCTGCAGTTCTGCCACGGCTATGACGGGCCGTTCCTGGACTGCGCCCGGCAGTACGCCAGCCTGTTCGCGGGGACCGGCTATCGCGTGACCACGGTGTTTCTCACCGGGGTCGCCGATGCCGAAGTCGCCGCGGGTTGCGCCTCCGACGAAGTGTTGTTCATGGAATACAGCTCCAAGGCCATTCGTGGCCTGAAGCTGGGTGCCATCGGCGATCTGCGCAAGATCGCCGCCTCACGCAATTTCAGTTTCTGCATCGCCCATCGCTTCAAGCCGATCTACATCGCCTTGCTCGGCACTTCGCTGCCGGTGATTGGCGTGCACCACGCGTTTGACGATTACAAACGCGGTTCGCGCAAACTGTTCGCCCACATTTTCCGCAAGCGCCTGAGCCTGCTCGGTGTCTCCGATGCCGTGCGCGACGACATGCGCCGTTGCCTGCCGAAGTGGCCGGCGACGCGAATCCAGACGCTGTACAACCGTATCGACGTGCCGGCATTGCAGCAAAGCCAGGTATCGGCTGACGAAGCCCGGGAATCCCTCGGCCTGGCCAGCGACGCCTGGATTGTCGGCAATGTCGGACGCCTGCATCCGGACAAGGATCAGGCCACGCTGCTGGACGGTTTTGCCCAGGCATTGCCGGGCCTGTCGGCCAACAGTCAGCTGGTGATTCTCGGCAAAGGCCGACTGGAAGAGGACCTCAAGGCCCAGGCTCGCGAGCTGGGCATTGGCGACCGCGTGCTGTTCCTCGGTCAGGTGCCCGATGCGCGACGCTACTTCCGTGCCTTCGACGTGTTTGCCCTGAGCTCCGACCACGAGCCGTTCGGCATGGTGCTGCTCGAAGCCATGGCCGCCGGCGTGCCGTTGCTGGCCACCGCGTGCGGTGGGGCGAAGGAAGTGGTCGAAGGCGTCGGCATTCTGTTCCCGCTGGGGGACGCCGAACATCTGGCCCAGGGGCTGCAACATCTGGCCGCGATGGACGCCCGGCAACGTCAGCAATGCGCCGAGCTGATGCTCGATCGCCTGCACGAGCGTTTCTCCGACCGCGCGGTTCGCGATGCTTTCTGGCATCTGCCGCACGTTATCGAACTGGCACCGAGGGGCTGATGCTCAACCGATTTCAAGGCTGGCGCGAACGCGGCTGGTCCGTAACTGATGCCTCGACCTACGCCGAAACCTGGCAGCGTTATGGCGGCAGCGTCGCGACTCACCCGCTCGTGGTCGAGCGACTGGCGCAGTTGGCCGGCATCCCCGTCCGCTATCTGGTCTGGGAACAGGGCGGCGACATCAAGGCGGCAATCCCAACCTGGGGCCGCGATCTGGCGCTGTCCAAGGACGTGCTCAAACGCAACGGCAAAAAGGGCCTGTTCGATCTGGGCAATGCCGAGATCATCCTGCCCGCCGCCGAAAATGCCCAGGCGCCGTTGCGCCATCGTGGTCGTTACCTGTCGGCGTTGAACGAAAACCGCTTCAGCGGCATTAAGTTGCAAGCCGAGCAACTGGCCATGGCGCGCACGCCGGAAGAACTGTCGAAGAAGTTTCGCTACAACCAGCGCCGCGAGCTGAGGTTGCTGGAAGAGGCGGGGGGCGTGGTTCGACCGGTCTCCGATTTCTCCGCTGCCGAACTGGCGGCGATCTACTGCGATCTGTTCCAGCGCCGCTGGGGCTTCCCGGCCACGGGCGCTGCGCGCATGGCCGACGTCGTCGAGTTGTTGCGCGAACTGCTGATCGGCTCTGTGATTTTCCTCAACGATGCACCGATCGCGATCCAGCTGGTGTACCGCGTCGAGGCACCGCAGTGGATCAGCGTCGAATACATCAATGGCGGCGTCGACCCTGAAACCCGCGAGTTCAGCCCCGGCAGCGTGCTGAGTTTCCTCAACACCCAAAGTGCCTGGGAACATGCCCGGGCCCTGGACAAACCCTTGCGCTTCTCCTTCGGCCGCGCCGATCGCGAATACAAGGACCGTTGGTGCAATCCCGTGCCGGTCTACACCGTATGAGTCAGCCCATGAGCCGCAAACAACAATTGCTCAAGCGCCATCGACGCAACAAACGCCTCGCGCTGCTGGTTGCCCTGGCACTGTTGATCGTCTGCGGCATCTGGGTGGCTTGGTGGTTGCCGCTGCTGCTGGCGGTGCTGGGCTGGATCGCCCACGAAGCCTGGTTTGCCGATCATCTGTTCTATTCGCCGAAAGACGATTACCAGTACAACTTTCCTCCCTTCACACCTCAGCCCAAGGTTCATCTGAACGGCGAGCACCTGCGGCTGGACGAAGGCGTGATGCTGGTCGACGACGCGACGCTGGTGCTGGCGCTGCGAATCAAGAGCACCTGGCTGGGGCGCTTCCTCGATCCGGCGGTCGAGCTGCTCGGTGGCGAAAACCCGGACCGTCAGACTTTCGAGCGCGGCGTCAATGGCCTGCGTTTTCTTAACCTCAGCGGTCAGGCGCAGGTGTTGTCAAAGGGTGAACTGCGTTTGCGCGGACGTCACTGCCGGTTGGTCGGCGAGCCGGTGCTCTGGGCGATCGAGCATCCCGATTACCGTCGGCAGCGGGTAATGGTCATCGCTCCCCATGCCGATGATGCCGAGCTGGCAGCCTACGGTTTGTACAGCCAGGCCGATGAAGCCTGGATCGTCACGCTTACCGCGGGTGAAATCGAGGCCGAGCACTATCAGCAGATGGGACTTGAAGGTGTAGAAGCGTCTCGTTTGAAGGGTTCGCTGCGTGCCTGGGACAGTGTCAGCGTTCCATTGTGGGGTGGAGTACCTCAGGAGCGTTGCATTCAACTGGGGTATTTCTGCCTGCAATTGCCTGCCATGCAGAGCGCGCCACGCGAAGCGGTGGCATCCCGCGAGGCGCAGCTTGGCGATACGCGTTATTTCCGCCGTTTCAATCCATTCACTCTGGTCAGTGATGCCGACGGTGTGCCGTCCTGGAACAATTTGCTGGCCGACCTGAGTGAACTGATCGAGCGCATTCAGCCTCAGGTCATTGTTTTGCCACACCCGACGTTTGACCCGCACCCGGACCATCTATGCTCCCAGCAGGCGGTGATGCAGGCATTGGGCGGCACAGTCTGGCAACCAACGACTCTGTTGCATTATGCCAACCATTTGCATGACAACGATCGCTGGCCCATGGGCGATGCGGGTACAGGGGTGGCGCTGCCTCCGCAGATCAATGCAAATGGGCCGCTTCGTCCATGGACACCTTGTCTGTCAACTGAAATACAGTGGCGCAAGGCAATGTCGTTGGGCATGATGCACGACCTTCAGCCTCGGATGCCGTTCAAGCGACTGCTTCGCCGAGGGATTCAACGCTGCCTCGCAGCACGGCATTGGCCGGCTTTCGGGGAGAATGAGTTTTATCGTAAAACAGTGCGTCGCCACGAGTTGTTCTGGGTCCAAGAGCTGGCTGGCAAGAGAGAGACCAATTGAAAGTTCTGTTTCTGGTGCAGAAAGAGCAGCGAGCGATCCTTGATCGCCTGTATGACGGGATCGCCGAGTGCTGCGACTGCGACAAGCGTGAGCTGACCAGCGCGGAGCAGGACGACTTGCGTGGGTACTTCCGCAAGCATGTCGATGTGACTCTCTACGACCGTATCGTGTTTTTTCTGCGATTCAAAAAAGAGATCAGGCAGGTCCGGTTCATACAAACCCTGCCCAATCTGGTTATTCTGGAGCACGATGCGTATCAGAATTACATTCCGTGCAAATACACCGGAAAGTTCAGCGCGCATTACCGCAAGTTGCCATGGGCACGGGTAATCAGCTCGGGGTACATGGTTAGCCAACGTTTGAGTGATGAAGGCTTTGATGCCCATTTCGTGCCCAAGGGATACGACCAGGGGCTGCTGCAGAACTGCCAGCGTGAACGTGATATCGAGTTGGGTTTCGTCGGTAGCCTCAATAGTGTTGCCTACGCCGGGCGCAAAGCCATGCTCGAGTCGGTGGCCGAGGTCGAAAACCTGTTGATCACCCGTACCAAGTCGGGTGAGGAATACAGCGAAACATTAAGCCGGATCCGTTATTTCGTCAGTGCCGACGTTGGCATGGGCGAGTACATGATCAAGAATTTCGAGGCCATGGCCTGCGGTTGTGTGCTCTTTGCCTTCGATCAGGGAGACGAAGAAAATCGCGCTTTGGGCTTTGTCGATATGCAGAACATTGTGCTGTATCGAACACGTGACGAGCTCCAGAGGAAGCTGGCTGTGCTACGTGAGTCCCCACAGCTGACCGAGTCCATTTCCGTGGCAGGTCAGGCTCTTGTCGAAGAACGTTACACCTTCCGTGCCGTGGGGCACGCGATTGTCGATGCGATGCGCGCGCCGCTACGCGAAAGGGCTCCATTGAGCTGGAAAGAAAAATTACGCTTGTCGCTGGGGCTGTAAGGGCCGGTGACTTCACAACCAAGGGTGCGGTGTAGATAGATGCAGTTCAGCGAGACTAGCGACATTTCGGTCGTCATCACCAGTTGCGGTCGCTTCGACCTGTTGAAGCGAACCCTGGAGACATTCGACCGGTTCAACACGGCCCCCATCCGTAAAGTGTTCATTACCGAGGACTCCGGCGACAGCGCCGTAGAGGACTGTATTCCTGAGCACTGGAGGGCGCATACCCAGTTTTTCATCAACAACCCGCGCCTGGGTCAGTTGAAGTCTATTGATGCCGCCTACGCTCAGGTGCAGACATCGTGGATTTTCCACTGCGAAGATGACTGGAGCTTCTACCGTGAAGGATTCATCGAAGAATCCCAGCTCCTGCTGGAGGAAGATCCTCAGGCCCTGCAGGTATGGCTGCGCAGTTTCAATCACGACCTGATGGTTCACAGTCCATATGTGTTCCAGGGCGAGCGCAAGATCAGTCACGGCATACCTTTTTATGTGCTGGGCTCACACAAGGCGGACTGGCAGGGTTTCTCATTCAATCCCGGCTTGCGCCGTCGTGCAGATTATCTGGTTCATGCGCCGTATTCTGCGTTCTCCGGAGAGAAGGACCTGTCGCGTCTGTACGCGGCGAAAAACCGTTACGCACTGATTCTGGAAAACGATGCGGTGCTGCACACAGGCTTTGGTGAGCATGTAATCGTTCCCGAGGAGCGTCTGAGCAAGAATCGACGCAAGCGTCTCGATCGGATCAAGTTGATTGTGGCAGTTGTTCTGGGTCTGGCAGCGGGTTGGGTGCTTCATGGTCTCTAGTGGCATGAAGCCCGGAAAGATCACCGTCACTTCGTATTTCGGGACAGTCCTCTGCCTGTTCCTTTTGAGCTTTGTGGTGGGTTGGTCGTCGAAATGGACCAACAATATCTTCTACGGCCTGATGGTAGTACCCGGTCTTGTATACCTGATCAAGGAGCGAGGAGCAGGCCTATTCAGGCTGCCCTTGGCCCTTGGCTGGCTGGCATTCATCCTGTGGTTCCTCGTGCCGGCGACGATCGCCGCAGAGCCCCAGTTTTTCAAGCATGTCTTTTACGTGCTGATGTTCGTCATGGTGGTTGGCGCTTTCAGCGATCCGCAGTTTTTCCGAAGTCCGCATTTCGTCCGGCTGCAATTCTGGGTTCTGGCGTTGTACATCTTCAGCTGTGCGCTCTATAGCTGGATGACCGGCGAGTATGCCGTCGGCTCTCGGGTGGCGTTGCTGCCGGCGCGCTTGCAGAACGTGATCTATGCCAGTATCTGGCTGCTGTGTTCGCTGGCGCTTGCCCTGCCATTCTGGATCAGGGACCGACGCTGGATTGAAGCCGGGCTGGGCATCGTCCTGTCGATCCTTGCGGTGAGCTTCGTACTCCAGACGCGTACGGCATTGGTCGGGGTCGCATTCCTGTTGGGGATGTGGGTTCTTTACGGCCTTTGCTACAGGCCGCGACTGGTTGGCGGCGTGATGTTGATCTGTCTGGTCGTTCTGGGCGGGCTTTATCTGATCGTCCATAACGAGGCCTGGTATCAGTCGCTTTGGACTCGTGGGGACTCTTATCGCATCGAAATTTTCCACATCATGGTGGGAGAGTGGGGCAACTGTGGCTGGGCACTGGGGTGCGGTATCAAGTTTCACACCGCCCAGTTGCTCGATGGCTGGATGCCAATTCAGCATCCGCACAACATCTATGTGGCACTGGGGCTTTACAGCGGTGCGGTAGGGCTGGTGCTTTTTGTCGGCTTGATGCTGGCCACACTTTGGCAGGCCTGGCGTCTTAAAGACGCGTGGGGCATGTACCTGGCTTGTGCGCTGGTCATGTTGAACTTCGATGGCAGCTTGCTGATCGGCAACCCTGATGAACTGTGGCCTATGGTATTGCTGCCAGCGGCATTGATTCTCGGGCGAGCGCTACAGGCTCAGCGCGCCGAGCTGGCATTACGCTGAACTTCGCCTCCTCCCTGGAGGCGAAGATAGCCGGATCATTTCTGCAGTGCGCTGTTCAGTTCTTCCGGGGAACAGATGCTTTGGGTCCGGCCATAATTCTGCATGAAGAGCTCGCCGTTCCTGTCGAGCAGCCACTGTCGATCCTGCGGATAACGCACCATGTGCTTGAAGTTGCGCAATCGCAAGGACTTGCGCAGCGGGCGCCGATAAACCCGCAGATCGGCAATGTCGATCAGTCCTAACTGATGCTCGGGTGTCAGCACGATGTTGCCCAGATGCGCCGAGCGGAAGTAGATCCCTCTCTCATGCAATGTGGCGATGAACACCCCTAATTGACTGCGCAGCGGATCGGCATCGGTCTGGCTGTCGAGCAATTGGCGCAAGGTTTGCCCTGGCAATGGGTCGTAATGCACCGCGTCGCGTTCGATGCTCGGTATGCGGTAGACGTGACGGATTGTCGGGCAGGGAATCTGCCGCTCACGCAGTGCTGCGCAATTATCGGCAAAGCGTCTGGCGTATGGATACCATGCGGCCGAGGTCAACAAGCGCTTGCGGCGAAACAATTTAAGGATCGACCCATCCGTCAATCGCAAAACCTTGTCCCCCGAACCGTCCGCTTCAAGGACTTGTGCTCCCTCGCGAAGAGCGAGATATCGGGTGTGATCGAGCGCTTGCATCAATACTCCGCAGTTCTACGCCATGAGGCGGGGATAGCCGGCCATATTACCGCAGCTCAGCGACTAAAATAGCCTGTGTTACACTCGCGGGCTCTTTTCTCATACAACGGGTTCTCATGACCAGCCCTGAATCGCCTGCGCCGTCGAGCTTGAAGATTTACCTGCGCCTGCTGTCGTATGTGCGCCCGTACTGGGGCATGTTTGGGATCAGTATTGTCGGTTTTGTAATTTTCGCTTCGACACAGCCGATGCTCGCCGGAATCCTCAAGTATTTTGTGGACGGGTTGAGCAACCCCGAAGCGGTGCTGTTTCCGACTGTTCCTTATTTGCGCGATCTGCAACTGCTGCAGGCTGTTCCGCTGCTGATCGTATTGATCGCCGCGTGGCAGGGGTTGGGTTCTTTTCTGGGTAACTATTACCTGGCCAAGGTGTCCTTGGGGCTGGTCCATGACCTGCGCGTCGAGCTGTTCAACAAGTTGCTGGTGCTGCCGAACCGTTATTTCGATACACATAACTCCGGGCACCTGATTTCGCGCATCACCTTCAACGTGACCATGGTCACCGGTGCTGCAACGGATGCTATCAAAGTGGTCATTCGCGAAGGTCTGACCGTAGTATTCCTGTTCGGTTACTTGTTGTGGATGAACTGGAAGCTGACTCTGGTGATGCTGGCTATCCTGCCGTTGATTGCGCTCATGGTGAGTAGTGCCAGCAAAAAATTCCGCAAACAGAGCAAGAAGATCCAGGTGGCGATGGGCGATGTGACCCATGTCGCTTCCGAGACCATTCAGGGTTATCGCGTGGTGCGCAGCTTCGGTGGCGAGAGCTATGAAGAGCAGCGTTTTGCCGCCGCGAGCCAGGGCAACACCGACAAGCAACTGCGCATGACCAAGACCGGCGCGGTCTACACGCCGATGCTGCAGCTGGTGATCTACACCGCCATGGCCGTGTTGATGTTCCTAGTGCTGTTCCTGCGCGGTGATGCCACCGCCGGTGATCTGGTGGCCTACATCACCGCTGCGGGCCTGCTGCCCAAGCCGATCCGGCAACTGTCGGAAGTCAGTTCGACCATCCAGAAGGGCGTTGCCGGTGCCGAAAGCATTTTCGAGCAGCTGGACGTCGAGCCCGAGGTCGATAACGGCACCGTCGAGCGTGAGCGCATCAGCGGCCATCTGGAAGTGCGCAATCTCAGCTTCTCTTATCCTGGAACCGACCGTGAAGTGCTGAAAAACATCAACTTCACGGCATCGCCTGGACAGATGATTGCCCTGGTCGGCCGTTCCGGCAGCGGCAAGTCGACCTTGGCCAGCCTGATTCCGCGTTTCTATCATCACGATATTGGCGAAATCCTCCTTGATGACGTCGAAATCGAAGATTATCGACTGCGCAATCTGCGCCGGCATGTGGCACAGGTCACCCAGCACGTGACCCTGTTCAACGACACCATTGCCAATAACATCGCCTACGGTGACCTGGCTGGCGCTCCCCGCGCCGACATTGAAAAAGCCGCCACCGATGCCTTCGCGATGGACTTCATCTCGCAAATGCCTGATGGCCTGGACACCCAGGTCGGGGAAAACGGCGTGCTGCTTTCCGGCGGCCAGCGTCAGCGTCTGGCGATTGCCCGGGCTCTCCTGAAAAATGCTCCGCTGCTGATTCTCGATGAAGCGACTTCGGCGCTGGATACCGAGTCCGAGCGTCACATCCAGGCAGCGCTGGATCAGGTCATGAAGGGCCGTACCACGCTGGTCATCGCCCACCGCCTGTCGACGATCGAAAAGGCCGATCTGATTCTGGTGATGGACCAGGGCCAGATCGTCGAGCGCGGCACCCATGCAGAACTGCTCGCGCATAACGGCTACTACTCGCGCCTGCACGCGATGGGCCTTGACGCTCCGGCGGAAGACATCGCCTGATCCGCTGCAACAGGGTGAGCCTGGCTCGCCCTGTTGCAACCGGCTGTAACATTTTCCTGCTCAATAAATGAGCGAAAAATCCCCACCAAACCCTCCCTTTGCAGCCGCCACACAAGCCGACACCTACCCTGTGCTAATATCGCGCCCCTGTTCATTCTGTATGTGGGTTGCTCCATGAAGTTGTCCATGCCGCGATTCGATCAAGCCCCTGTCTTGGTGGTCGGCGATGTCATGCTCGACCGTTACTGGCATGGTGGTACCTCACGGATTTCCCCTGAGGCGCCGGTACCGGTAGTCAAGGTCGAGCACATCGAGGACCGCCCGGGCGGTGCCGCCAACGTTGCGTTGAACATTGCCGCCCTTGGCGCGCCGGCCTCGCTGGTCGGTGTCACCGGCGACGATGAAGCCGCCGACAGCCTGGTCAATAGCCTCAAGGGCGCAGGCGTGCGGGCGTTGTTCCAGCGCATTGCGCACCAGCCGACCATCGTCAAGTTGCGGGTCATGAGTCGTCACCAGCAATTGCTGCGAATCGACTTCGAAGAACCGTTCTCCACCGACGCCCTCGAGCTGGCCAATCAGGTCGACGATCTGCTCGAAGGCATCAAGGTGCTGGTGCTGTCCGACTACGGCAAAGGCGCGCTGAAAAATCACCAGGTGCTGATCCAGGCCGCCCGTGCCCGTGGCATTCCGGTCCTGGCCGACCCCAAGGGCAAGGATTTCTCGATCTATCGCGGTGCGAGCGTGATCACGCCGAACCTCAGCGAGTTCGAAACCATCGTCGGTGGTTGTGCCGACGAGCACGAACTGGTCAGCAAGGGCGCGAAGCTGATGCACGACCTGGAACTCGGCGCCTTGCTGGTGACCCGTGGCGAGCACGGCATGACCCTGCTGCGTCCGGATCACCCGGCACTGCACCTGCCGGCCCGTGCCCGTGAAGTGTTCGACGTCACCGGTGCCGGTGACACGGTGATTTCCACCCTGGCTGCGGCGATTGCCGCAGGCGAGGAACTGCCGCACGCGGTCGGCCTGGCCAACCTGGCTGCCGGCATCGTGGTCGGCAAGCTCGGTACTGCGGCCATCAGTGCGCCGGAATTGCGCCGCGCCATCCAGCGCGAAGAAGGTTCCGAGCGCGGTGTGCTGGGTCTCGAACAACTGCTGCTTGCGGTCGACGATGCTCGTGCGCACAACGAAAAGATCGTCTTCACCAACGGCTGCTTCGACATCCTCCACGCCGGCCACGTGACCTACCTCGAGCAGGCGCGGGCGCAAGGCGATCGTCTGATCGTAGCGATCAACGACGACGCCTCGGTCAGCCGCCTGAAAGGGCCGGGTCGACCGATCAACAGCGTCGACCGTCGCATGGCCGTGCTGGCTGGGCTGGGTGCGGTGGACTGGGTGATCAGCTTCCCTGAAGGCACTCCGGAAAACCTGCTGCGCGAGGTCAAGCCGGATGTGCTGGTCAAAGGCGGGGATTATGGGATCGACCAGGTGGTTGGCGCGGACATCGTGACGGCTTACGGCGGTACGGTGAAAGTGCTGGGGTTGGTGGAGAACAGCTCCACGACTGCGATTGTCGAGAAGATCCGCAAGTCCGAGTGACGTTTAAAAAAGATCGCAGCCAGCAGTTTTGGTTTAAGCCAGCTCCTACAGGGGATCGTGTAGGAGCTGGCTTAAACCACACTGCAGGCTGCGATCTTTCACGAATTCACTTTCTTGCGCGGCACCATCTTCTTCAACAACTGCTTCGCCTTCCCACCCAACACCGCCAGCCCCGAATTCTTCCCGGGCTCCGTCAAGCCCTGCTGCCGCACCCAATCCTTCCAGCGAATCCGCTCCTCCTTCACCAGCCAGCCTTCCTGTCGGGCAAAGCTTTCGGCCAGGTACAGCCCGCGGGTGCTCGCCGGGGATAGCTGGTCCTTCTTCAAGGTGTAGAGCTCGGCCAGCGGGTGGCCGTCCTTCAAGGGCATCAGGTACAGGTCGGGGCGCTTGCGGTCCAGTCGAGCCACCAGTTGATCGCCCTCAAGGCGTTCGTCGACGTGGAACAGGCTCAGGGACTTGGCTTCCTTGGGCACGTCCAGGCGCAAATCGTAGATCAGCTGCAGCGAAGCCGTGGGCAAATGCACGTAGGCCCGCGGGCGTTCGATCAATTGCAGGTTGGCGCAGCGCACCGGCCGCGCCGATCCCGACAGCGGCGACAGGCGAAAGGGTAGTGCTTCGCGATAGTGCAGCGCCGAGGCGTAGGGCGCCGGCAGCCAGGTATCGTTGAAGCGGCCATTGAGCCAGCCTTCCGGGGTTTCCAGCAGGCATTCCTCGGCGATCTCCTGAATCGCCGTGTGCAGCGGCAGATTCAGTTCGTGAGCCGGCACATAGCCGGAGATCAGCTTGAGCACCACATCGCCACGGTCCTGCCGACGTTGGCGAACCAGCACCCAGTAATCGCGGTTTTGCCAATGCAGGGTCAGTCGCACCGACACCCCGAGGTTGGCCAGTTCAAGGGCGAAACGCTGGCTGTCGGCGACCGTCACCGGGCGGCGGCGCTGCAGGATCTGGGAGAAGTTCAGCGGCCTCCCGACGCTCTGATAAGTCAGACCTTCGGGAGTCGCTTCGACGAATAACGGCAGGGTCTTGAAGTTGCTCGGGTTCTTTCTGATGAGCGTACGCGGCATGTCGGCTCCTGCTTTAGGCCGCGTAGGGCGGCGTCAGTTGCTACGTAGGACCTGGGCAACGGTCGAGACGTTGTGGGCGAGGTGCAGCGGATTGATGGTCCCGACAATAGCACTGGCGACGCCCGGATGTTCGAACAGCAATTGGAAACTCGCGCGCACCGGGTCCACCCCTGGACTGAGGCAGACATGACCGCTGGCCAGTGCTTTTTTCACCAGAATGGCTTTGCCGTGAGCAGCAGCATAGTCAATGACCGGCTTTTCGCTTTGTTCGTTCAGATTGTAGGTGACCATCGCGCAGTCACCTTGCTCCAGCGCCTTCAAGCCACCGTCGACGGTTTTGCCGGAAAAGCCGAAACCGCGAATCTTGCCTTCGACCTTGAGCGCCGCGAGGGTCTGATAAACCTCACAGTCGTTGAGGATCGCCATGTCGTTGCCGTCGGAATGCACCAGCACCAGATCGATGAAGTCCGTCTCCAGGCGTTGCAGGCTGCGCTCCACAGACAGCCGGGTGTGGGCGGCGCTGAAATCGTGGTGCGACACACCGTCGGCAAATTCTTCGCCGACCTTGCTGACGATCACCCAGTCCTTGCGCTGCCCGCGCAGCAGCGGGCCGAGGCGTTCCTCGCTGCGACCATAGGCCGGGGCGGTGTCGATCAGGTTGATGCCCAGGTCACGGGTGAGCTTGAGCAACATGCGTGCTTCGTCGTCATCGGGAATCTGGAAACCGTTGGGGTATTTCACGCCTTGATCGCGGCCGAGCTTCACGGTGCCCAGGCCCAGGGGCGAGACGAGCAGGCCGGTGCTGCCCAAGGGGCGATGCAGGTCGTGCAGGGTCGCTTGGCTCATGGCAGCAATTGCTCCCAGGCAGGGACGCCCATGGGCGGCTTTGGCAGTTCCGGCAGCGGTGCCGCCGCACTTGGCTGGATGCCGTCACGGGCGAGGCTGTCGATGACGCGGTCGGCGAAGTCCGGTGCCAGCGCCAGTTTGGTCGGCCAGCCCACCAGCAGGCGGCCTTCTTCGGCGAGGAAGGCGTTGTCGGGGCGGGTCAGGCCCGTTTGCAGCGGCTCGGCGCGATCCACTCGCAGGGTCGCCCATTGCGCTGAGTTCAGGTCGATCCAGGGCAGCAGTTGGCCGAGTTCTTTCTGCGCTGTGGCGATCTGCTCGGCGGGCTCGCGGGCCACACCGTCGGTTTCGGCGATATCGCCACCCATGTACCAGACCCACTGGCCGTCGGCGGCCGGGTGAGTGGTGATGGTCAGGCGCGGTTTGCTACCGCCACCCAGGCAGTGGGCGTACAGCGGTTTGAGGCCCGGGCCCTTGGCGATGATCATGTGCAGCGGCCGACGTTGCATGGCCGGCTTGCTCAGGCCCAGTGCTTCGAGCAGCGATGCAGTGCCGCCGCCGGCGCTGAGGACGATGCGTTGCGCGCGAATCTCGCGCTCATCCACCTTGAGGCCGACCAGCACGCCGCCTTCCAGCAGAGGCTCGATTTTCTGCCCTGCGAGCAGGCCGTCACCGGCCAGGTCGGCCAGGCGCTGGACCAGGCTTGGCACGTCGATCACCAGTTCGGCCAGGCGATAGACCTTGCCTTTGAAGCGCTTGTCTTGCAGGGCGGGGGGCAGTTGATCGCCCTTGACCTGATCGACGCGTCCGCGCACGGCCTTGCTGGCGAAGAAGCTGGTGAGATTGCCGGCGATCGTGCCCGGGGACCACAGGTAATGGGCTTCGGACAACAGGCGCACGCCGGACAGGTCCAGCTCGCCATTGCCGGCCAGGGCCTCGCGCCAGCGGCGGGGCATGTCGGCGATGGCTTCCGAGGCGCCGGTCAGGGCCCCATGCAACGCGTATTTGGCGCCGCCGTGGATGATGCCCTGGGATTTCACGGTCTGCCCGCCGCCGAGGGTGGCGCTTTCCACCAGCACGGTCGAAAAACCCTGGCGGCGCAGGCGCGCATTCAGCCAGAGGCCGGCGACACCAGCGCCGACAATCAGAACGTCGGTGGAAATAACGGATGGCATGCAGCGACCTCGAGTGTTCAGGACAAGGGCGCAGTATACAGACTCAATGTGCAGAGGACTCTGTGGTGAGGGGGCAAGCCCCCTCGCCACAGGTAATCGGATGTCAGGGAAACGAAGGTGTGGTGGTTAATGCCCGGCCGTTTTCGAGAACAGCTGAATAACCACAACCCCCAACACAATCAACCCCATCCCCAGCATCGCCGGCAGGTCCAGCTTCTGCCCGTACAGAAACAGCGCAGCCACACTGACCATCACGATACCCATGCCGGCCCACACCGCGTAAGCCACGCCCACGGGCACGCTGCGCACCACCAGGGTCAACATCCAGAAGGCGATGCCGTAACCGACGATCACCAGAATCAGCGGCAGCGGGGTGCTGAAGCCTTTGACCGCTTTCATCGAAACAGTGGCAATCACTTCGGCGCAGATGGCTATGGCCAGGTAGTAGTAAGCGGTCATGGTTCAATCCTCGTATGAAGTGTTGCTCTCTGAGGCGACATTCTAGAGATTCGCCAGATGCGGTAAAGTCATTACCTATCTGTTCTGAAGATGGGTTGGTCATGAACATTCAATGGAATCTGGAGCAGCTGCGCCTGTTCGTCAGCGTAGCGGAGCAGCGTTCGTTTTCCGCTGTGGCGCGGGACCAGCGCAAAGCGCAGTCGGCGGTCAGCAGTTCTATTGCGCTGCTCGAAGAAGATCTCGGCGTCAGCCTGTTCGATCGCAGCAGCGGCCGTCAGCCGAAACTCACCGAAGCCGGTACAGCTTTGCTCGAAGAGGCTCGGGAAGTTCTACGCCAATGCGAGCGTCTCAACGGTCGGGCGCTGGCGTTGATGCGCGGGCAGGAGGCTCGCCTGCGGCTGGCTCAGGATGAAGCGATGCCTTATCAACCGGTCATCGAAAGCCTCGAGGCATTGGCCGAGCGCTTTCCCAGTCTTGAGGTGCAATTGACCAGCGCTGCCCAGGGTGAAGTGGCGCGCAAACTGGTGGAGCGCCGAGCCGACCTGGGCTTGCTGTTCTTCCACGACCAGATCCCCGAGGCCCTCGAGCGGCGGGTGCTCGGCAGCGTGGAAATGGTCACCGTCTGTGGCGTCGGTCATCCGCTGGCGAAACAGACGCAGGTCAATTGCCAGCAACTGGCGCAACATCGCCAGTTGTTGATGTCGACCCAGTCGAGCATTTATCCCGGCAGTGAGCCGGCCAGCCCGCAAGTCTGGCGGGCGGACAGTTTCTACGTCATGGCCGAATGGCTGGTGCGCGGACTGGGCTGGGCCTGGCTACCGCGCCATGTGGTGCAGTACCCGACCTATCAGGATCAGATGGTCGAGCTGGACAGCGAATGGACCCCGCCGGCACTGGTGGTGGAACTGGTCTGGCGTCGCGACGAACCCCTGGGCCCGGCGGCGCGCTGGCTGGCCGAACGTTTTGCCGTGCATTTGCAGGCGATCGGCGAAAAAACCGATAAACTCCGCCGCCATGAATAGAACTCTCTACACCGCGTTGTTTTACCTGGGGCTGCCATTGGTGGCGATTCGGTTGTGGCTGCGTTCGCGCAAGGCGCCGGCTTACGCCAAGCGCATCGGCGAGCGCTTCTCCTTTGGCCTGCCGGCGATGAAGCCCGGCGGTATCTGGGTGCACGCGGTGTCGGTGGGCGAGAGCATTGCCGCCGCACCGATGATTCGCGCCTTGCTGCAGCGTTATCCACAGCTGCCGATCACCGTGACCTGTATGACCCCGACTGGTTCGGAGCGCATTCAGGCACTGTTCGCCAATGAACCGCGCATCCAGCACTGCTATCTGCCCTATGACCTGCCGTGCGCCGCCAGGCGTTTCCTCGACCGGGTCCAGCCGAAACTGGCGGTGATCATGGAAACCGAGCTGTGGCCCAACCATATCCACCAATGCGCGAAGCGCGGCATTCCCGTGGCCCTGGCCAACGCACGACTCTCCGAACGCTCGGCCAGAGGCTATGGTCGTTTCGGCAAATTGACCGGGCCGATGCTCGCCGAGATGAGCCTGTTCGCGGTGCAGACCGAAGCCGAGGCGCAGCGCTTCCGTGAGTTGGGTGCGCGCGCGGAAACCGTCGAAGTCACCGGCTCGATCAAATTCGACCTGACCATCGATCCGCAACTGTTGCAGCATGCCGCCGAATTGCGCGGGCAATGGCAGGCGCAGGAGCGCCCTGTGTGGATCGCTGCCAGTACCCACGACGGTGAAGACGAGGTGGTGCTCGCGGCCCATCGCCGGTTGCTGGCGAGCCACCCGGATGCGTTGCTGATTCTGGTGCCGCGTCATCCCGAGCGTTTCAATCCGGTGTTCGAACTGTGCCGTCAGCAGGGGTTCGCCACGGTTCGGCGTTCCAGTGGCGAGGCGGTCACTGCGGCCACGTCGGTGTTGCTCGGCGATACCATGGGCGAGTTGCTGTTCCTCTATGCGCTGGCCGACAGCGCTTTCGTCGGCGGCAGCTTGGTGCCCAATGGCGGGCATAACCTGTTGGAGCCGGCGGCACTGGCCAAGCCGGTACTCAGCGGCCCGCATCTGTTCAACTTCCTCGAAATCGCTGCGCAACTGCGCAGTGCCGGAGCGTTGCAGGAAGTGGAAGATGCCGACGGTTTGGCGTTGGCGGTGCAGCGCCTGTTCGAACTGCCACGGGACGCGCAGCGCATGGCGGAGGCGGGGTTGACCGTGATGCGCCGCAATCAGGGCGCGTTGCAGCGATTGCTGGATGGGTTGGGGCGGTTGATCAAACGCTGATCACCTGTAGGAGCGAGCATGCTCGCGATGGTCGTCAACGGAGACGCGGGCAGTCTGAATGCCCGCGGTGACTGGGCCTCCATCGCGAGCATGCTCGCTCCTACAGGAGGCTTCTCACGGCCGGGCTTTGAGCTGCTCGGCAGCCGCCTTGGCCAGATCCGGCGGCAGGAAATCTTTGTCCGGGTTGTAATCGGGCTTGAGCCAGCGCGCCAGATCCTGCAGATCACCCGGGTTCAACGTACCGGCCTGTTGCTTGAGCTTCAGGTTGTCGAGGATGTAGTCGTAGCGGGTGTTGTTGTAGTCGCGGACCGAGGAGTACAGCGAACGCTGTGCATCCAGTACGTCGACGATATTGCGCGTCCCCACCTGATAGCCGATCTCGGTCGCTTCCACCGCACTCTGGTTGGAAATGATCGACTGCTTGCGCGCCTGGACCTGCTCGACGTCGGTGTTTACCGCACGGTGCAGGTCACGGGTGTTTTCGACGATGGAGCGCAGCAGCGATTCGCGTTGCTGCTCGGTCTGGTCCAGCTGGGCGTAGGACTGACGCACCTGGGAATTGATCAGGCCACCGCTGTAGATCGGGATATTCAGTTGCAGGCCGACCGACGTCTGCTCCACATCACCCTTGTAGGGCTGGCCGAAAGCATTCGGGTTGCTGAAGCCCAACGCATCGTTATCGCCTTTCTCATACTTCGCCACGGCATCGAGGGTCGGCGCATGGCCTGCCTTGCGCTGCTTGAGGGTCTGTTCGGCGGCGCTGACGGCGTAGTTGCTGGCCAGCAGATTGAGGTTCTGCCGGGCCGCGGTTTCGACCCAGGCCTTGGCGTCGTTTGGCGCCGGCGGCAGGATCGGCAGGTTGTGGCTGATGCCCTGGATCGAGTTGTATCGACGGTTGGTCAGGGTCACCAGTGCTTCGAAGGCATCATCCACCTGACGCTGGGCAACGATGCGGTTGGCCCGTGCGGTGTCGTAGCTGGCCTGCGAGTTGAGCACGTCGGTCTTGTCCGACAGGCCGACATCGAAGCGCTCGTTGGACTGGTCGAGCTGACGCTTGAACGCGGCTTCCTCGGCCTTGGTCGAGGCCAGGTTGTCCTGGGTGCGCAGCACGTTGAAATAGCTGTCGGCGGTTTGCAGAATCAGGTTCTGCTGGGTCGCCGAGAGTTGCAGCGCCGCCTGTTCGTTCACGTCCTTGGCCGCCTGGAACTGGAACCAGCGATCGGCGCGGAACAGCGGTTGCGCCAAGGTCGCCTGATACGAGTGGGCGTTGTGGTTGGCGGTGGCCGAAGGCTGGTCGATCGAAGTGCGCACGCTGGTGACATCGGCACCGCCGGAAAGGTTGGGCAGCAACCCGGCGCGGGCTTGGGGCACGACTTCTTTCTGCGCGCCATATTGAGCTACGGCAGCCGCGAGGTCGGCGTTATTGTCCGCCGCTTCCTGATAAACGCTGACCAGGTCGGTTTTGGTAGATAAGGGCGCTTCTGCTGCCCAGGCCATTCCATTGGACGCACAAGACACGGCAACGGCCAGTGAGAGTTTGCGCAGCATTCGGCGATCCCTACAAAAATTACGCTGATAATTTGAGCGCCAAGGCTACGTTTCGACACCTCTAGCGTCAATGCGCAGCTTGGCGTAGCGAGTGTAGTTGCGCGTCGGCCGCGCAACAATCCTGCAATTGCGCCATTCATCACGGTGTTTATCGCGGTGTTGGCGTTCCTGGCCAGTTGTGTCTAGACTGGCCACGTTCTTGTCGGGGTGCCTTGCTATGAGGCTGAGATCGAATAATTTCGGATCCCGTTGAACCTGATCAGGTTAGCGCCTGCGTAGGGAACAAGATTTCTCGTCACCCGGCGAGTCCTCTTGTGCTTCGTCCGGGATGTGGTTCGACCATCGAACTCCCCTCGAGCACTGAGCACAGCACAGCTGGTTTTCCCAGCGCACGTGCGTCCATTCGTTACAGGTTCGCTCCGACAAAATTCCATTGCCTGGATTGTCTTGAGAGCCCGTGATGACCATAAAAGAAAAAATCGCCACCAACCTGAGTGACTCGGCCAAGGTCGATCAACAATCGGTTCAGCCGTTTACCCGGTCGAAGAAAATCTACGTTCAGGGCACTCGTCCCGACATCCTAGTGCCGATGCGTGAAATCAGCCTCGATGTGACGCCGACCGACTTCGGCGGCGAGGTCAACGCACCGGTCACGGTCTATGACACCTCCGGCCCATACACCGACCCCAACGTCATCATCGACGTGCGCAAAGGCCTGGCCGACGTGCGCTCGCCGTGGATCGAAGCCCGTGGCGACACCGAGCGCCTGAGCGGCCTGAGCTCGAACTTCGGCCAGGAACGCCTCGCCGATCCGGAGCTGACCAAGCTGCGTTTCGCCCACGTCAACAACCCGCGCCGCGCCAAGGCCGGGGCCAACGTCACCCAGATGCACTACGCCCGCCAGGGCATCATCACCGCCGAGATGGAATACGTCGCCATCCGCGAAAACATGAAGCTGGAAGTGGCCCGCGCCGCCGGCCTGCTGGACCAGCAGCACGCCGGTCACAGTTTTGGCGCCAGCGTGCCGAAAATCATCACCCCCGAATTCGTCCGTGACGAGATCGCCCGCGGTCGCGCAATCATTCCGGCCAACATCAACCACACCGAACTGGAACCGATGATCATCGGCCGTAACTTCCTGGTGAAGATCAACGGCAACATCGGCAACAGCGCCCTGGGTTCGTCCATCGAAGAAGAAGTGGCGAAACTGACCTGGGGCATTCGCTGGGGTTCGGACACGGTCATGGACCTGTCCACCGGCAAGCACATTCACGAAACCCGCGAGTGGATCATCCGCAACTCGCCGGTGCCGATCGGTACCGTGCCGATCTACCAGGCCCTGGAAAAAGTCGGCGGCGTGGCCGAGGACCTGACCTGGGAGCTGTTCCGCGACACGCTGATCGAACAGGCCGAGCAGGGCGTCGACTACTTCACCATTCACGCCGGCGTGCTGCTGCGCTACGTGCCGATGACCGCCAAGCGCGTGACCGGCATCGTGTCCCGAGGCGGTTCGATCATGGCCAAGTGGTGCCTGGCGCATCACAAGGAAAACTTCCTCTACACCCATTTCGAAGACATCTGCGAAATCATGAAGGCCTACGACGTCAGCTTCTCGCTGGGCGATGGCCTGCGTCCGGGCTCGATCGCCGACGCTAACGACGAAGCGCAGTTCGGCGAACTGGAAACCCTCGGCGAGCTGACCAAGATCGCGTGGAAGCATGACGTGCAGTGCATGATCGAAGGCCCGGGCCACGTGCCGATGCAGTTGATCAAGGAGAACATGGACAAGCAACTCGAGTGCTGCGACGAGGCGCCCTTCTACACCCTCGGCCCGCTGACCACCGACATTGCGCCGGGCTACGACCACATCACCTCCGGCATCGGTGCGGCGATGATCGGCTGGTTCGGTTGCGCGATGCTCTGCTACGTGACGCCGAAGGAGCACCTGGGCCTGCCGAACAAGGATGATGTGAAGACCGGGATCATCACCTACAAGATTGCGGCCCATGCCGCCGATCTGGCCAAGGGACATCCGGGCGCACAGATCCGCGACAATGCCCTGAGCAAGGCGCGTTTCGAATTCCGTTGGGAAGACCAGTTCAACCTGGGCCTGGATCCGGACACCGCTCGTTCGTATCACGACGAGACCCTGCCGAAGGATTCGGCCAAGGTCGCGCACTTCTGCTCCATGTGCGGGCCGAAATTCTGCTCGATGAAAATCACCCAGGAAGTGCGCGAGTACGCGGCCAACCAGCGGATCGAAGCGGTCGACGTGGACGTCGCCCAAGGCATGGCCGAACAGGCCGAGCGCTTCAAGCAGGAAGGCAGTCAGCTTTACCAGAAAGTTTGATCCAGCACTGAACCCTGTGGCGAGGGGGCTTGCCCCCGTTGGACTGCGTAGCAGTCCCATTTTTGGGGCCGC
>NZ_JBSVXG010000031.1:0-41340 GCF_054070595.1 Pseudomonas sp. SDO55104_S430
TCAACGATGACGCGGGATGTCTGATGCCCCGCGTTATCGTTGTTCTCCATCGCGAGCATGCTCGCTCCTACAGGGGGCGAGTCAGGCCAGGCTCTTGCTGACCACTTCGAACACATCGCTGGACAACTGCCCCGAAGCCCGGATGCGTTCCAGCTCGCCCTTCATCAACGCCTGACGCGCGGCGTCGTATTTGCGCCAGCGGGTCAGCGGTGCCAGTTGGCGGGATGCGATCTGCGGGTTGAAGCCGTTCAGCTCGATCACCAGATCGGCCAGGAAGCGGTAGCCCGAACCATCCGCCGCATGGAAGTTGATCAGGTTCTGCCCGGCGAACGCACCGATCAGCGCGCGCACCTTGTTCGGGTTCTTGATGTTGAACGCCGGATGCTCCATCAACTGGCGGACCCGCTCCAGGCCGCCCGGCAATACGCTGCCGGCCTGCACGCTGAACCACTGATCCATGACCAGCGGGTTGTCGCTGAAATGCGCGGCGAAACCGGACAGCGCCTTGGCTTTCTGCTCTTCGAACGGCGAGTTGACCAGCACGGCCAGCGCGGTCAGGCGTTCGGTCATGTTGTCGCACGCATCGAACTGCTCGAGGGTGGCCGCCAGCACTTCAGGTTTGCCGCTGAGCATCAGGTACGACAGCGCAATGTTCTGCAGCGCGCGACGGGCGAAATGCTCGGCTTCGGCCACGTACGGGGTTTGCTTGGACAGGTCGCGGTTGGCCTGATAACGCAGCCACAGACCTTCGAACAACGCATCGGCCAGTTGCTTGCGGGCAAACTCACGAGCGATGTGGATGGCTTCGACATCCGCCACTTCGCTGATTTCGGTCAGGTAGGCTTCGCTTGGCAGTGAGAGCATTTCGGCGACCATCGCCTGATCCAATGACTCGTCCGACAGCACGGTACGCAAGGCCGAGACCAGACGCTGATCCAGCACCAGGGTCTCGCCCTTCTGCTGCTGGGTAATCAATTCCTGCAACACCTGCACCGACAGTTGCTGGCCGGCATCCCAGCGATTGAAGCCGTCGCTGTCGTGCTGCATCAGGAACATCAGTTGATCGCGGTTGTACGGGAAGCTCAGTTTCACCGGTGCCGAGAAGCCGCGCAGCAACGATGGCAGCGGCTGTTCGGCGATGTCGACGAAGGTGAAGGTCTGTTCGGCTTCGGTCACGGAGATGACCCGCGAAGTGCCCTGCGCCGCCGCTTCACCGGCAAGACGCAACGGCATCTCGGCGCCCTTGCTGTCCAGCAAACCCAGCGCGACCGGAATCACGAACGGCAGTTTCTCGACTTTGTCCGGCGTCTGCGGGCAGCTCTGGCGGAAGGTCAGGCTGTAGGTTTTCGCCGCAGCGTCAAAGGACTCGCTGACCACCAGACGCGGCGTACCCGCCTGGCTGTACCAGCGCTTGAACTGGGTCAGGTCGACACCGTTGGCGTCTTCCATGGCCTTGATGAAGTCATCGCAGGTCACGGCCTGGCCGTCGTGGCGTTCGAAGTACAGGTCGCTGCCTTTGCGGAAGCCTTCGGCGCCGAGCAAGGTGTGAATCATGCCGACCACTTCCGAGCCCTTTTCGTACACGGTCAGGGTGTAGAAGTTGGAGATCTCGATGAAGCTGTCCGGACGCACGGCATGGGCCATGGGGCCAGCGTCTTCGGCGAACTGGTGGGTGCGCAGGTAGGCGACGTCCTGGATGCGCTTGACCGTGGCCGAGTTCATGTCGGCGGAGAAACCCGAATCGCGGAAAACGGTGAAGCCTTCCTTGAGCGACAGCTGGAACCAGTCGCGGCAGGTCACGCGGTTGCCCGACCAGTTGTGGAAGTATTCGTGGGCGACGATCGCCTCGACGCGCTGGTGCGCGGCGTCGGTGGCCGTCTCGGCCTTGGCCAGCACGGCGCTGGAGTTGAAGATATTGAGACCCTTGTTCTCCATCGCGCCCATGTTGAAGTCGTTCACGGCGACGATCATGAAGATGTCCAGGTCGTACTCGCGACCGTACACCTCTTCGTCCCAGCGCATGGACTTTTTCAGGCTGTTCATGGCGTGCTGGCACTTGTCGATGTTTTCCGGCTCGACATAGATGCGCAACGCCACGGTGCGATCGGTCATGGTGGTGAAGGTGTCTTCGACGCACCACAAATCACCGGCTACCAGCGCGAACAGGTAGGCCGGCTTCTTGAACGGATCTTCCCAGGTCGCCCAGTGCCGGCCGTCTTCGCCGGGACCGCTGGCGATCGGGTTGCCGTTGGACAACAGCACCGGGTAGCTGTGCTGCTCGGCGACCACGGTGGTGGTGAACATGCTCATCACGTCCGGGCGGTCGAGGTAATAGGTGATCTTGCGGAAGCCCTCGGCCTCGCACTGGGTGCAGAACATCGTGCCGGACTTGTACAGGCCTTCCAGCGCGGTGTTGGTTTCCGGGTGAATGCGTACGCTGGTGTCGACCGTGAAAGTAGTGCTGGTCGGGTGCAGCGTCAGGTGGTTTTCGGTCAGCTGGTAATCGGCAGCGCTCAGTTCCTGGTCGGCCAGAGTGACCGACAACAGGTCCATCTGCTGGCCGTCCAGCACCAGCGGCGGCAGGCCCTCGCCACGCTCGGGGTTGCGGCGCATCACCAGTTGCGCATGGACCAGACTGTGGTCCTCGAACAACTCGAAGGTCAGGTGCGTTTCGTCGATCAGGTACTCGGGCGCCTGATAGTCCTTGAGGTAGATCATCTTCGGTTGTTCGGTACGCATGCTGGAGTCCTTTTACTGATGCACGGCGAGCTGGTAGGCCGTGTATTTTCGAATGTTGATCACGCCGGTGTCGAAGATCAGGTACTGACCCTTGACGCCCAACAGCGTGCCTTCGGCAATCGGCTGCTTGTCCAGGTTGAAACTGACGATCTTGGCCGGGTACTGCTCGACCGGGTAACTGATTTCAATGGGTTCGATATCGGTGACCGGCTGAATCGCCTGCAGGCCGAATCGATCCTGCAACGCGCGCAGGCCATCGGCGCAGCTGGCGAACAACTGGTCGCGAACTCCGGCCAGATCCACCGACGCCGCCTCGCCCTTGAGCAAGGCACGCCAGTTGGTCTTGTCGGCCACCTGGCTGCGGAAAAGATCCTCGACGAAACCGGATTGCTGGCGGGTGGCGACGCGCATGATCGGCAATGCCTGGCGCGCACCCTGATCGATCCAGCGGGTAGGCAACTGGGTGGCGCGGGTAATCCCGACCTTCACCCCGGAAGAGTTCGACAGGTAGACGACGTGATCGGTCATGCAGAACTTCTCGCCCCACTCAGGCTCACGGCAGGTGCCGGCCTCGAAATGGCAGCGTTCCGGGCTCATGATGCACACGTCGCACTGGGCCAGCTTGGTCATGCACGGGTAGCAGTAACCCTGGCTGAAACTGGTTTTGGTCTTGCGTCCGCAATGAGTGCAGTGGATCGCCCCCAGGTATTCCAGGCGCACCGTAGTCCCGATCAACGGATTGACCGGCACCTCGACGTCGCCCAGACGAAATGCGTATTGCACGTTCGGCCCGTCCAGGCGCGCCGACATTTTGCTTATTGCACCGCGGCCAATCTCGATCAATGGATGGCATCCGACTTGAACAGGATATTCGGCACTTCGATCGACTTCGACGCACACTCCTGCGGCCCCATGTAACCGGTGCGCTCTTCCTCGGGCAGGTTCTGGATTTCCCAGGCGATCATCGCCTGCAGCGACAGCTCGCGCTGCTCGGCGGTGAGTTTGCCGCCGTCGGACCATTTGCCGATCTCCACCGCCAGTTTCAGGCTCTGGTAGATGTCGGGGGTGATGTTTTTGATCATTTCGTTAAAAGAGGACATTGGGTCTCCGCGTTCTCTATTTACATAAACTGTTTCAGGCGGCCAGTTTACGGCGGTTGTACAAACCACCCAACAAGCCGGTCAAGCATCCGACGAGCAACCCGCTGACGTGGGCCGCGTTGGCGATTTCACCGAAGCCGATCGCCGAAACCAGCCCGGACATGCAGACCACCAGCCAGATCAGCATCATCGCCAGCACGCCGCGTGGCAGGCGATAAGCGGCGTTCGGTGCCAATAGCTGGAAGATCCAGCAATGTCCCAGCAAGCCGTACAGCACGCCGGACAATCCGCCGAACAGGCTCGGGCCGGTATAAAGATATTGCGAGTAGTTGGACACGAGGCTGAAGAGCAGGGTCAGACCGACCAGATTGATGGTGCCCTGGCGCGATTCGATGCGCCGCCCCAGCTCCCAGTACCACATGCCGTTCATGGCCAGGTGCAGGATGCCGAAGTGGATCAGCATCGGTGTGACCAGACGCCACCACTGCCCCGCCGCCAGACTATCGGCCAGGGGCCTGAAGTGGATGTACTCGCCGACCACCCGGAAATCGAGGAAGGTCAGCCAGCGCATCGTGCTGAAGTTTTCGCCAAGCATGGTCAGCGCGCCGACCAGTATGCTCAGCAGCAAAATGGCCGCAGTTGCCTTGGCATAACGCACCTGCTCAAGGAAACCGGGACGACGCATGGTAGTGGTTTGCGCCACGGGGATGTCCAGTTGCTGATCGGGATCGCCGGCCGGGAAGCGTTCGTACAGGGCACGCACGTCTTCGCTGATGTTGTCCGGCACCCAGAGCACCTGCTCGCCCGCTTCTTCGCTGACGCGGTGTGGCACCTGCATGCGCCGCAACAACGTGACGAAACCACTCAAGTCCACCGCCAGCGGCAGACGCAATACTGCGACCGTACTCATTGCAATACCTCCGGTCGCTCGACATCGACCCAGACGAACTTGTGCGGATCGAGCCGCGTTTCCTGATCCAGGCGATAGGCCACCAGCTTGCCGTAAAGCACGGCGCTGTAATCCAGGCAGGCCAGGTTGGGGCGAATCGGCGCCGGTTTGCCGCTGCGCCAGTAGTGGCCGACGAACAGCAACGGTTCATCTATGCCATAACGCAGCAGGTTGTTCTTTTCGGTGGAGGACAGCGGCGTCTGCGCGACCGGTTCCGGCAGCGCATCAGGCTGGAAAACGATATCGCCGTAGGTTTGCGGGTCGTCTTCCCAGAATTTGGTGCGGAAGAACGAACGGATCAGGCCATCGCCGCTGGTCATGGTCATGCCATGGGGCAGGCGCATGTCGGTGCCGCGCAGCAGGCGATCGAACACGGTGCAGGCGAAACTGCCCGACTCGGCCGAGGCCTGGAGGAAGTGCTCGTCGACGCAACCGTCGGGGAACAGCGCGCGCAGCGGCTCGATCAGGCCCGCGTCCCAGCAGGCGTGAACCACGCGGAAGCGACCGGCATCGACGAACAGTGGCAGCTCGTAGAACCACTGCTGGAAGTCATGCCAGTCGCCGGGATGCTGTTCGAACTGGGTCAGGGTTTCGTGCAGCAAACGGGCGTGGCGCGGAGTGTGTTCGCGCACGAACTGCTTGCCGCTGCCGGGCAGTGCCGGCGTGGCCCAGCCCAGGGCGTTGAATTCGTGGTTGCCCATGATACAAAGCGCCTGACCGGCCTCAACCATGTCGTGGACGATGTGCAACGCCTCGCGGATCCGCGGGCCACGGTCGATGATGTCGCCGACGAACACCGCCATGCGCGAGGCATGGCGCCAGACGCCGCCTTGTTTGTGATAACCGAGCCGGTCGAGCAGATGCTCAAGGGTCAGAGCGCAACCGTGCACGTCACCGATCAGGTCGTAGCTACGCGCGGGATCGAGCATCAGTCGCCTCCACCACCCAACTTGCTGCCCCAGCCGAGCTTCGTCCGGCAGACTTCGTAGTAGTTGTGGTCGAGCGGGTGGATCAGCCGCAACTTCTGGGCCTTCTTGCTGATGGTAATGGTGTCGCCGGGCGCACAGGTAAAGTGGTTCTGCCCGTCACACGAGACTTGCGGGTAAATCTGCATATCCTTGGACACGACGATCTTCAGCTCACTGTTGCCATCGACCACAATCGGCCGGCCCGACAAGGTATGGGGGTACATCGGCACAATTACAATGGCGTCGAGCTTGGGATGCATGATCGGACCGCCGGCGGACAGCGCGTAGGCGGTGGAGCCGGTAGGCGTGGAGACGATCAGGCCGTCGGCCTTCTGGCTGCAGACGAACTGGCCGTCGATGTACAGCTCGAACTCGATCATCCGCGTGGACTTGCCGGGGTGCAGGACCACGTCGTTCAGCGCATCGCCCTGGCCGATGGCCTCGGCGTGGCGACGGACTTCGGCCTGCAGCAGGAAGCGGTTTTCCACCAAGTAATGGCCGTCGAGCACTTCGGCGACCTTGACTTCCAGTTCATCGGGGCGGATGTCGGTGAGGAACCCCAGGCTGCCACGGTTGATGCCCAGCACCGGAATATTGTGCCTGGCCAGCGCCCGGGCTGCGCCGAGCAGGCTGCCATCACCGCCGACCACAATCACCATGTCACATACTTCGCCGAGCATTTTGCGCGACGAGGTCTGCAGGCCGTGGCCCGGCAGGACTTCAGCGATGGTGTCTTCGAGGATCACGTGCAAGTGACGGTCGAGCAGAAAACGCTTCAGTCGGCGGACGGTATCCAGCACCTGAGAGCTGCCCAGGCGACCGATGATGCCGATATTACGAAATTGCTCCATGGGATCCCTAAGCTCTGCGACGGCGAAAAGCACGATTATGGGCGAAAGCTTGTGATAGACAAAATCCTTTCAGCGACAGGGACGTACTCCTGTTTGAGGCTATGCTCGCAAGATGATCCTATTTCCAGAGTTGTCGCAGTTACCCCACCAGTTGCGCCACCCCGAAGTGCGCGACCTGGCGTGGGTCATCCTCGCCCCGCCGATGCTCGTCGACGCACCGTGGCCGCAGCGCCATCCGCTGGCCGGTAGCGACTGGGTGCAGGCGCCGGACCGCCTGGAACAATGGTTGCGCCGCCTGGATCAGGACAGCTACGGCTTGCTGCACTGGCTGTCCCAGGCCCGGACCCGGCGCCTGGGCCTGTATTACGAGCGCCTCTGGCAGTTTGCCGTCGAGCATGCGCCGGGTGTCGAGTTGATCGCCGCAAACATGCCGATCCGCCGCGAAGGCCACACCCTGGGCGAGCTGGACATGCTGCTGCGCGATCGCGACGGCGTGCATCACCTGGAGCTGGCGATCAAGCTGTACCTGGGTCCGCAGAATGGCGATGGACTCGACACCGCGCAGTGGCTCGGACCCGGCTGCCATGATCGGTTGGACCGCAAACTGACGCACCTGAGCCAACATCAACTGCCGATTTCCGCACGCCCGGAAAGCCGCGAAATGCTGGCGGCGCTGGATATCCAGCAGTTCGATGCGCACCTGTGGCTGGGCGGCTACCTGCTCTATCCATGGCCGGGGCATGCAGAGTCGCCCCGCGGCGCGCACCCGCGGCACTTGCGCGGTCGCTGGCTGCATCAGAAGGATTGGCCTGCATTCATCGCGCAAAGCCCGCCCGGGCGCTGGCAACCCCTGCCCCGCCACGCGTGGCTGGCACCGGCGCACTACCCTGCGGAACACACCTGGAATGCCGGGCAGTTGAAGACGTGGCTGGGTGAGTTGTCGCCCGTGGCACCGGCGCAATTGCTGGTGCGGCTGACGGAAAATGCCGATGGCGATTGGGAAGAAGCCGAGCGACTGTTCCTGGTGTCGGACCTCTGGCCGGACACACAACCCCTGTAGGAGCGAGCTTGCTCGCGATGGACGACAGAACGCCACGGGGCATCAGGCAGCCCGCGTCATCGTTGGCGACCATCGCGAGCAGGCTCGCTCCCACAATGTTCGGTGTACATCAGGAAGAATCAGGTTGTCGACCAGGCCGCCTTCGCGGGCAAGCCCGCTCCCACAGTGGTTCGGTGTAAATCACCAATTTTGTGTTCATCACAGACTCTGTGGGAGCGAGCCTGCTCGCGATAAATGTCCAGACACCACCGGGGCACCAGACACACCGCGTCATCGTTGACCACCATCGCGAGCATGCTCGCTCCTACAGGTACACGCGATATTCGCCCCCTCGTGAGGCCGAGTGGAGGTTCTGCGCAGTGGGCAACCCGGCATGGATGCCGGGTAGTCGCCCCCGGCCATGGATGGCCGATGGCGGCGGGCCCACGGACCAGGACCGGAGCGAGGGCATGCCGAGCCTAGGCGAGGCACCGAACGTCAGGGGCACGAGCGCTTTGGTTACTTTGCGCTCTTCAAAGTGACCCGCTGTAAGAGCGGAACCATAAGTGGCCGTTACCGCAGCAATGGATATGTACTCAGCCAAAAAGCTCGCGAGCAGGCTCGCTCCCACAATGGTTCGGTGTACATCAGGAAGAATTAGGTTGTCTGTGAGGCCGTCTTCGCGAGCAAGCCCGCTCCCACATTGGGTCGGTGTGCATCAGGAAGACTCAGGTTGTCACCCCAAGGGTCAAACGGACAACCGCACCGCCAACGCCACCAACGTCACCAACAACACCGGCACCGTCAACACGATCCCCACCCGGAAATAAGCGCCCCACCCGATCCGGATGTTCTTGCGCTCCAGCACATGCAGCCACAACAACGTCGCCAGACTGCCAATCGGGGTGATTTTCGGCCCCAGGTCGCTGCCGATGACGTTGGCATAGATCATCGCCTCCTTGACCACCCCGGTCGCCTGGCTGGCATCTATCGAAAGCAGACCAATCAACACCGTCGGCAAATTGTTCATGATCGACGACAACAACGCCGTCAGCACCCCGGTGCCCATGGCTGCGCCCCAAACGCCATAGTCAGCGAAACCATTGAGCCACCCGGCCAGATAGTCAGTGAGCCCGGCATTGCGCAGGCCGTACACCACCAGGTACATGCCCAGGGAGAAAATCACGATGTGCCACGGCGCGCCTTTCATGACCTTGCGCGTGGAGATCTTGTGCCCCCTTCCTGCAATGAACAGCAGCAACGCCGCACACACCGCCGAAATCGCACTGATCGGAATACCCAACGGTTCCAGCGCAAAACAGCCGAGCAGCAGAATCACCAACACCGCCCAACCGGCATAAAACGTCGCCTTGTCGTGAATGGCGGACGCCGGATGCTCCAACTGCCCCGGGTCATAGTCCGCGGGAATGTCGCGACGGAAAAACCACATCAGTACAACCAAAGTCGCGGCGACGCTGACCAGATTGACCGGCATCATCACCATCGCATAGCGGTTGAAACCGATATCGAAGAAATCAGCGGAAACGATGTTCACCAGATTGGAGACCACCAGCGGCAGACTCGCGGTATCGGCGATGAAGCCGGCGCCCATGACGAACGCCAGGGTTGCCGCCCGGGAAAAGCGCAAGGCCACCAGCATGGAGATCACGATGGGCGTAAGGATCAGCGCCGCGCCGTCGTTGGCGAACAGCGCCGACACCAGCGCGCCGAGCAACACCATGCAGGCGAACAGCTTGCGTCCGTTGCCCCTTCCCCAGCGCGCCACGTGCAATGCCGCCCAGGCAAAAAAACCGGCCTCGTCGAGCAACAGGCTGATGATGATCAACGCCACGAAGGTGCCGGTGGCATTCCAGATGATCTGCCACACCAAGGGAATGTCGGAGAGATGGACGACGCCGAACAGCAATGCCAGCACCGCGCCGAATACTGCGCTCCAGCCGACGCCGAGGCCCTTGGGCTGCCAGATCACCAGGGTGATGGTCAGCAGGAAAATCAGTGCAGCAACCAGCATAGGCATCCGCCAGACAGGGGTAGCAGCTGCCGGGCAGCTGCTACAGATCACTCACGGGAATCAGACTTTCTTGTGTTGCTCGACCCACTTGCCGAAGCCGTCGATGAACTTCTGCAGGAATGGACGCAACGAATCGGACAGCTTGCCGGATTCGTCGAACGCGGTACCTGCGCCGCCAACGTAGGCTTCAGGTTGCTGCATCAGCGGAACGTCGAGAAAAACCATGCACTGGCGCAGGTGATGGTTTGCACCAAAGCCGCCGACGGCACCCGGCGAAACGCTGATCACCGCGCCCGGCTTGCCGCTCCAGACGGCCTGGCCATAGGGACGCGAGCCTACGTCAACGGCGTTTTTCATCGGCGCTGGAATGGAGCGGTTGTATTCGGGGGTGACGAACAGCACTGCGTCGGATGAGCGCACTTCCTGTCGGAAAGTGCTGTAGGCTGCCGGCGGAGTCTCACCATCGATATCTTCGCTGTAGAGCGGCAGATCCCGGATTTCGACGATTTTCAGCTTGAGGTTGGCCGGCGCCAGATCCGCCAGCGCGAGGGCGACCTTGCGGTTGATCGAGGCTTGACGCAGGCTGCCGACCACTACGGCGACGGTATAGACATTGCTCATGAGAAACTCTCGTTTGTCCGTGGGAGGAGCCTCTAGTTATAGATGATCAGATGACATTTGAACCAGTGAACATAGGTATATCCGGTTCCTGAATATTTTTTTTGCCCGGGAAAACTTCCCGCGTAAGGTAGCGGTCTACAAAAACCGCAACCCCCCGCGTTTTATCTCCAGAGGTTTTAAGCAGATGGCAGCAGTACTCGTCGGTCAATTCCATGCAAGAGACGCAGAAGGCCGCATTTATTCGGTGCATGAGTTCCAGGACTCCACCGCGTCGGTAGACGGCGCACCGGTCACCACCTACAAACTGGCCCACGGCGACCGCGTCAACAAGCTCACCGATAGCGAGTTCCAACTGGTACAGTCGGGCGTCACGCTGACCCGCGAACCGGAATCGATCGCCGCGTCCTGAATGGGGCCATATGAGCAGAAGTCACACGCTCGGACATGGGTTAGGATTCAGACGCTGACTCCTTCACCTGCTGAACATGGACTTCACGCATGCGTTTACGCCATATCGAAGTGATCCAGGCGCTCCTGCAGACCGGTCATCTGGGCACCGCCGCCGAATGGTTGCAGCTGCCCGTGACCGAGGTCGAACGGATTTTGCGCGAGGCCGAGGATCAGTTGGGATTCATGCTGTTTTCCAGCGTTCGCGGACGCTTGCAGGCCACCCGGGAAGCACGGGAACTGCAAGTCGAAATCGCCCATGTCTACGATGCGCTCGAGCCGGTCCAGCGGCTGGCCAGCAGCCTGCGGCAATACCTGGCGCCACCGTTGCGCATCATCTGCACCCCGCCGCTGGCCCAACAACTCTTGCCCCAAAGCATCGCGGCCCTGCGCCGTCGCTTGCCCGACGCGCCCTGCACGCTGCTGAGCCAGCCCACCCGCGACATCGTCAAAAGCCTGTTGCTGCGTGAAAGCGACCTGGGCCTGAGCCTGCATGATCCGGATCGCAACGAGATCCAGTGTCAGGTCATCGCTCAGGGCAAACTGCAATTGCTCGCGCCCCACGGCTGGCTGCAGCCGAAGCAGAAATACATTTCGTTGCAGGATCTGGCGGGCCAGGCGATGGTCGGCCTCGAGGGTCATGATCCGCTGAGCCCGGCCCTTGAGCACAAACTACATGCCCTGCGCCCCGCTCCGGTGATTCAGACACGGGTCCAGACCCACCAGATGATGCGCAGCATGGTCGAGGCCGGGGAAGGCCTGGCCATCGTCGACCCCTTCACCGCCCTCGGCGCCAAGGCCGCGGGGCTGGACGCCTGCCCGCTGTCCCCCGCCGTGCCGATCAGCGTCTACGCCCTGACACTGAAAAACGGCGAGCCTTCGCCCGCCGTTCAGGCCTTGCTGGAAATCGTCACGGAACAAGCCGTGGCGATGATGGCGAGCTGACCGGATTTTCCAGCGGATTATCGAACACGCGATACCAGAACAGCGCGACTTCTGCGGTATTCGGATCAATGCCTCGATAGCGCATATGGTCGATGCCGCCGATCACATACCCGCAACGCTCATAGAGCCGGCATGCGCCGAGATTGTTGTTCTGGGTTTCGAGCATGATGCCCGGCAGTTTCTTCTTGCGGCTCCAGAACTGCGCCACATCCAGCAACGCCTTGGCCACGCCATGGCGTCGCGCCGGTGCGTGCACCGCCAGTTCGTCGATATGGGCGAAACCGTTCCAGTTGGTGCTGATCACCAGATGTCCGACCGGCTCGTCGTCCAGCCACGCCATGAAAATCGCACTGTCGGCGGCATCGCGAAAACTGCTGAACTCTTCAGGGTCGATGCCATAGCATTTTCGGTAGGGCGTGATCGGGGTCACCCGCCATCGTTCCACCGGCTCACCTATCTGCGGCGCGCCGTAGGCTGAAACTTCAAAACTGAAATCACTGCCCCAGATATAGTCGGCGAAGCTTTCGTCGGCGACCCGCACCGAGAGCCCCGGATGATTGGGTTTCATGTCTACTTGCATACTGTGTAACGTCCTTATTCCTTGATGCAATCGACGGTGTACTGCCGCCCATTGCCCTCGTCTTCATGTTGCAATCCGTGCACATCGGCAACGAACCCCGGAAAAGTGCTATCGAACGTGCGGGCAAACGCCAGGTAGTCGATGATCGAGCGGGTTGCTGCGGTGAAGCGTTCACCCGGCATGATCAGCGGGATTCCCGGCGGGTAAGGCACCAGCATCACGGCGGCAATGCGCCCGTCCAGAGCATCGATCGACACCGCTTCGACATCGCCGCGCACCAGATGATCGTAGGCATCGGCAGGTTTCATCACGACATCCGGCAGCACCGTGTACATGCGTTTGAGATGCTTGGCCGTGGCATTGCTGCGATAGCAAGCGTGCAATTGATCACATAGATCGCGCAAGCCCATGCCCTGATAGCGCGCGATATTCTGTTGCGCAACGCAGGGCAAACAGCTCGCCAGGCTGACGTTGGCGTCGTAACTGCGCTTGAACTCCAGCAATTCGGTGAGCAGCGTGCTCCATTTGCCCTTGGTGATGCCCATGGAGAACAGCACCAGGAACGAATACAAACCGGTCTTCTCCACCACCAGCCCGCGTTCCCAAAGGAACTTGCTGACCACCGCTGCGGGAATTCCGCGCTCGCTGAGTGCGCCGCCGGCGTTAAGCCCGGGCATGACCAGCGTGACCCTGATCGGGTCGAGCAGCACGTAATCGTCGGTGACATCGCCGAAGCCGTGCCAGTCCTCCCCAGGTTGCAGCAACCAGTCCGCCGTCTCCACCCTGTCGATACCTTCCGCGGAAGGTGGCTGCCAAATGGAAAACCACCAGTCATCCGCCGCGATGTGCTGACGCAAGTTCGCCAGCGCCCGGCGAAAGCTCAGGGCTTCGTCAAACATTTCCTGCAACAGCGAACGCCCGGCGCCGCCTTCCATCATCGCCGAGGCCACATCCAGCGAGGCGATGATGCCGTACTGCGGCGAGGTGGAGATGTGCATCATGAACGCTTCGTTGAAGCGATCCCGGTCGAGCTGCCGGGCGCCGCCATCCTGCACGTGAATCATCGACGCCTGACTGAAGGCCGCCAGCAGCTTGTGGGTCGAATGGGTGGTGAACACCAGCGGGCTGTCGTCGCTGCAGGACGTGCCCATGCCGTAGCGGCCGGTGAAGAACTCATGGAACGCCGCGTAGGCGTACCAGGCCTCATCGAAATGCAAAACCTCGACGCTGTTGCCCAGTTGCTGCTTGATCAGCTCGGCGTTGTAGCACAGGCCGTCATAGGTTGAGTTGGTGACCACCGCCAGCTTGACCTTCGGCGCCCTGCCTTGGGTCAGCGGACTGGAATCGATCTTGGCCTGGATCGATTCCGGGCTGAATTCGCTCAGCGGAATCGGGCCGATGATGCCCAGTTCATTGCGCTCGGGGCACAGGTACAGCGGGATGGCGCCGGTCATTATGATCGAGTGCAGCACCGACTTGTGACAGTTGCGATCCACCAGCACCAGATCATCCCGGGCCACCATGGAGTGCCAGACGATCTTATTCGCAGTCGAAGTGCCGTTGATGACGAAGAAGGTGTGGTCGGCACCAAAGTTGCGCGCGGCCCTGGCCTCCGCTTCCGCGAGCGGCCCGGTGTGATCGAGCAGCGAGCCAAGCTCGGGTACCGAAACCGACAGGTCTGATCGCAGGGTGTTTTCCCCGAAAAACTGGTGGAATGCCTGACCGACCGGACTTTTGTGATAGGCCACACCACCGCCGTGCCCCGGGGTATGCCATGAATAATTGGAGTCGGCGGTATGCTGCACCAGCGCCTTGAAGAACGGCGGCAAGAGGCCGTCCAGATACTTGCGCGCGGCCCGCGCCACCTGACGCGCGAGGAACGGCACAGTGTCTTCGAACAGATAGAGGATGCCGCGCAGTTGATTGAGTTCGGCCATGGCGTCGGCGGGCGCGTTTTCCAGAGTAACCTGCTCGCCCAGGGCGAAGATCGGCAGATCCGGCGCACGCACCCGGGCGAGTCCGATCAGTTCGGCCATGTTCTGTAATAAATGAGAGTGGGCGCTGGCATCTTCCGCCGCGATCAACATGCACGACAGACCGTGATGAGTCGACGCAACCAGGCGTCCTTCGGTGTAGTCCATCGCCGAGACGATGCTGAAACCTTCCTGCTCCAGCTCCCGGGCGATACCCCGCACACGATCGCCGGCGACGGTGTCGGCCTTGATGTCGCGGTGGACGATCAGGACCGGAAATTTCAGATCTTTATACATGAGGCTCAGTGTCCTGAGGCGGCAGACCAGAGCCTGCCAATGACCTCAGGGTAGAGGGTCGAAGCGGATGTGGCGAGTGCGATGCACTGAAAAGGGTCACGAGCCGCCGCGAAGCCTGCGTACGACTGTAGGAGCGAGCAAGCTCGCGATGGAGGTCAACGATAACGCGGGCAGCCTGATTCCCCGCGGTGCCCGGTCTACCATCGCGAGCTTGCTCGCTCCTACAGGGATCGCGTTCAGGCTTGAGCTTCGGCCTCGGCCAGCTGCAGCCACAACGCCGGCGCCCCCGCCGACTTGCTGATCACTGCCAGCCGCGCCGCATGCGCCGCCAAGTCATCCTCGGTAGCGTGAATGATCCGGCCCGGCGTGCGACCCGCCGGCAAACGACGAATTTCAGTGGACGAGCTACCGCCACCCTCGCCATCGGACGCATTGCCCGCCAACGAAAGGCTGGTCTGGCCACCAGTCATGGTCAGGTAGACGTCGGCGAGAATCTCGGAGTCGAGCAAGGCGCCGTGCAGTTCACGGCCGGAGTTGTCGACGCCATAACGTTTGCACAAGGCGTCGAGGCTGTTGCGCTGGCCCGGGTGACGTTCCCGGGCCATCAGCAGGGTGTCGAGGATGCTGCAATGCTGGGTGATGTCCGCACGATCGTGCTGGCCCATCAGGGCGAATTCGTTGTTGATGAAGCCAACGTCGAACGCCGCGTTGTGGATGATCAGCTGCGCGCCCTGGATGAACTCGAAGAACTCTTCGGCTACCTCGGCGAAACGCGGCTTGCCCACCAGGAATTCGTTGGTGATGCCGTGGACGCCGATGGCCCCTTCATCACTCTCGCGATCCGGTTGCAGGTAAACGTGAAAATGCCGGCCGGTCAGGCGCCGACCGATCAGCTCGACACAACCGATTTCGATAATCCGGTGGCCGTCGGTCACCGGCATGCCGGTGGTTTCGGTGTCGAGTACAACGGATCTGGTGGCCATCAGTGCTCAGCTCTCAATCGGTCAATCGTGCAAAAAAGGTGGCGATGTTAACACGCTTGTCGGGGGCTTTCAGGTAGACCGTGTCGCCCCCATCGCGAGCAGGCTCGCTCCCACAGATGTCGCAGTCAAATGCGGGAGCGAGCCTGCCCGCGACAAGATCCCAAGTGCGCTCGGTGCTCAAGCCAGGCCGCGGACTTCATCCACGCCACGGTTGGCCAACTGGTCCGCGCGTTCGTTGCCATGATGGCCGATATGGCCACGCACCCACTTCCAGGTGACGTTGTGACGGTTGACCTGCTCGTCGAGAAGCCGCCACAGATCGGCATTCTTCACCGGTTCCTTCGCCGCTGTCTTCCAGCCGCGCTTTTTCCAGTTGTCCATCCACTCATTGATGCCTTTCATCACGTACTGCGAGTCGGTCACCAGCAGCACGTCGCAAGGACGCTTGAGTTCTTCCAGGCCGCGGATCGCGCCCATCAGTTCCATGCGATTGTTGGTGGTGTTGGCCTCACCGCCCCACAACTCCTTTTCAACGCCCTTGCACACCAGTAACGCGCCCCAGCCGCCAGGACCGGGGTTGCCCTTGCAGGCGCCATCGGTGAACAGTTCTACGCTATCGCTCATGCCAATCCATCCAGAAAACGTGTTGGCTCGCCGATCGCTGATCGACGACGCCCAGGACCGGGGGCAACCCCGGCCGGTATATAGAAGAAGGTATTACGGTTCGATGCGGCGGCGATTGACCTTGGCCATCGGCAATGGAATCAGTTTGCCCATCGGCTCGCGGCGTTCCTGACGGACTGGCCGCAGGCCTACCACGATCTTGCGCGCCACCAGTAAATAGAAGCCGCCACCGGACAACTGCCAGTTGCCGGCGATGCGTTCCCAGCCTGCCAGGCGGGTCTGCCAGGCAGGCGAAGCAAGCGGCGGACGATAGCACCCGAAGCGGCGTTTCTCCAGCGCGAAGCCCAGCAGGTTCAGCCAGTCGGCCACCCGCGATGGTGAAATGCAGCGGGCCTTGCGCAACCCGTCATGGGCGAACACATGTCGCAGCCCCCAGCTGCTCCAGGGATTGATGCCGATGATCAACAAATGCCCGCCGGGCCGCACGCTGCTCGCCGCTTCGCGTAGCAAACCGTGGGGCGACAGGCAGAAATCCAGGCCGTGCTGCAACACCACCACATCGGCGGCATGTTCGCTCAAGGGCCAGGCCTGTTCCTCGCAGACGATTTCCACACCGGGCAACGGCGCGCCCAGACGAACATTGCGCTGCACCTGAGGCGCCGAAGGCGGCGTCTGGGCCGACGGCCCGTAGTGCACCAGATAGCCGCCGAAGAACCGCCCCAGCTCCTCTTCGAGCATGCGCCGCTCTTCATCCAGCAAAAACTGCCCGAGGGGTCCGGACAGCCACTCACGCGCCGCGCTGATCAATGCCAGCCAGTCAGGATCGGCCTGAGCGAACGCTTTATCGGTCATTGCATTCTCCAACGCGCCAGGAAGTTCTAAGATGCGCCTTTGTTTACCGCTTGGCGAATCCGACGATGATACAGATCAGTGCCCTGCCCGCCTTTACCGACAATTACATCTGGTTGCTACAAGACCACAACACCCGGCATTGCGCGGTGGTCGACCCGGGCGATGCCACGCCGGTGCAGAATTGGCTTTCGGCGAATCCTGAATGGACGCTCAGCGATATTCTGATCACTCACCATCATCATGACCACGTCGGCGGCGTCGAGCAGCTCAAGAAAGCGACGGACGCGAAAGTCTACGGTCCGGCCAGCGAAAACATTCCAGGGCGTGATATCGCGCTCAAGGATAACGATCGAATCCACGTGCTGGGCCATGACTTCGAGATCATTGCGGTGCCCGGTCATACCCTGGGACACATTGCCTATTATCACCACGGTCTGCTGTTCTGTGGCGACACTCTGTTCGCCGCTGGTTGCGGGCGCCTGTTCGAAGGCACGCCGCAACAGATGCACGCCTCGCTGTCGCGCCTGGCGGCGCTGCCGGACGACACTCAGGTGTACTGCACCCACGAGTACACCCTGAGCAATCTGCGCTTTGCCGCCGCGGTCGAACCGGGCAATGCGGACACTCTGGAACGCCTGGCGACGGTGACCCGACAACGGGAAGCCGGGCTCATCACTTTGCCCTCGAACATCGCCCTGGAGAAGCGTACAAACCCGTTTTTACGTACCACTGAAACATCCGTTAAAGAAAAAGCGGACGAACGGACCGGCACCGATAACTCTCGGCCCGATATGGTTTTTGCGTCCCTGAGAGCGTGGAAAGACAAGTTCTGAACCGCTTGGACGATGGTACGAAAACCTCGAAAGGTTGACCGCAGGGGGTCTGCTTTCTAGAATCGCCCGACATTTTTGCCCGGAACTTACGTTCAGCCAATGTCGTCATCCATTCGAAATGCCATCAGTTCGGACGCTTTAACCCGCGTGGCGCAAGCCATCGCGCTGGCTGTGTCCGCGACCTTGGCGGGCTGTTCCAGCCATGCGCCGCAGACCGACGCGGCGCACACTCCGAATATTGCCGCGCGCGCCAAACAGAAGCCTGTCTGGATCAGCGAAAAGCCGAGCCCGCAGATCCCCCAGGACGTCTGGGAGCGCATGCGTCAGGGCTTCCAGTTGCAGGATAGCCTTGGGGTCAACCCGCGCATCGAGCAACAGCGCCTGTGGTTCGCCAGCAATCCCTCTTTCCTCGAGAACGCCGGCGAACGCGGCAGTCTCTACATTCATTACATCGTCGAACGCCTCGAAGAACGCAACATGCCGCTGGAACTGGCGCTGCTGCCAGTGATTGAAAGCGCCTACAACCCGATGGCCTATTCCCGGGCCGACGCGGTTGGCCTTTGGCAATTCATTCCTTCCACCGGGCGTTACTTCAACCTGCGTCAGACCCGCTTCTACGATGGCCGTCGCGATATCACCGCCTCGACCACCGCCGCGATGGACTACCTGAGCCGCCTGCACGACATGTTCAACGGTGACTGGCTGCTGGCCCTGGCCGCCTATAACGCCGGTGAAGGCACCGTCAGCCGCGCCATCGAACGCAATGAAAAGCTCGGCCTGCCAACCGATTACTGGAACCTGCCGCTGCCAGCCGAAACCCAGGCCTATGTGCCCAAGCTGCTGGCACTGTCGCAAGTGGTACTGGCTCCCGAAGCTTACGGCGTGAACCTCAACCCGATCGCCAACGAACCGTATTTCAAGGTCGTCGAAATCAACCAACGCATGGACCTGTCCAAGGTTGCCGCGGTGGCCAACATCGACGAGGACGAACTGTTCCAGCTCAACCCGGCCTTCAAGCAGCGCACCACCATCGACGGCCCACAGCATCTGCTGGTACCGACCTCCAAGGCGCAACTGCTGACCACCAGCCTGCAGACCATGCGTCCTGAAGAGCTGATCAGCAAGAAACCGCTCAAGCCGGTGTTCGACGGTGCCGGCGAAACCCGAGTGGCGAGCGTCAAGCGCAACTACCGGGTCAAGCGCGGCGACAACCTGGGCTCCATTGCCAAGGCCAACAACGTCGACGTCAAGGATCTGCAACGCTGGAACAAGCTGAGCGGGAAGAACCTCAAGCCCGGTCAGACTCTGGTCCTGCAGGACACTAGCAAACGCAGCTCGGGGCGCATCAACACCGTGGTCGCTGCCAACAGCAAGACCAAGGCAGAAGCCAAGAAGCCGCAAGCCAAATACAAGGTTCAGCAAGGCGACTCGCTGTACATTGTGGCCAAGCGTTTCAACGTCGAGATGCAGCACCTCAAGCGCTGGAATCCGCGTGTCGGCCAGGCGCTCAAGCCAGGCCAGATGCTGACGGTTTCGAATCCGCATTAATCATTGGCGCAGTACCGAAAAGATCGCAGCCGGCTGCGATCTTTTTTTATGCCCGAGAACTGCTTTCCAGGCCCGGCTTTTTCCTGTCCATACAAGCTGTTACTGTACTGGCCACAAAGCCCAAGCCGCCTGGATCGGATTCCATACTTGAAGCGTGCCCTCCTCTCGCTCCTGATCAGCCTGGCCTTGAGCTCCACCGCAAGCGCGACGATCAGCGAAAGCCATGGTTATGCGCAGTTCGGCGCGCTCAAGTACCCGGCCAGATTTACCCACTTCGACTGGGTCAACCCGCAAGCGCCCAAGGGCGGCACGTTGCGGGTGATGGCGTTTGGCACCTTCGATACGCTCAATCCCTACACCTTCAAGGGCACCAGCCCGGTCACCACGCCGAATTTCCTGCAATACGGCATCAACGAGCTGAACGAGCCGTTGATGGTCGGCACTGGCCAGTACGCGCCGTCCGGCGATGAACCGACGTCCAGCTACGGCCTGATCGCCCAATCGGTGGAGTACAGCGAGGATCGCAGTTGGGTGGTGTTCAACCTGCGGCCCGAAGCGAAGTTCCACGACGGCACGCCGATCACCGCCTTTGATGTGGCCTTCTCCTATCGTCTGCTGCTCAAGGAAGGCCATCCGCTTTATCGCACCAACCTGCAGGAAGTGCAGCGGGTGGACATTCTCAATCCGCAGCGCATTCGCTTCGTGTTCAAGCGCTCCGGTAATCCGCTGCTGATCCTGCGCCTGGGCGAGTTGCCGGTACTGCCGCAGCACTATTGGAAAGATCGCGATTTCAAGGCCACCACCTTCGAGCCGCCACTGGGCAGTGGACCGTATCGCATCACCTCGGTTACCCCGGGGCGACAGATCATCTTTGAACGGGTCAAGAACTACTGGGGCAAGGACTTGCCGGTCAATCGCGGCAAGTACAACTTCGACCGCATGGAGGTTGAGTTCTACCGCGACAGCGATGTGGCGTTCGAAGCGTTCAAGGCCGGCGAGTTCGACATCTATATCGAGCACCAGGCGAAGAACTGGGACACCGGCTACGGCTTCCCGGCGATCCGTCGCGGTGAAGTGATCAAGGCACAGATCCCGCACCAGATCCCGACCCAGACCCAGGGCCTGTTCATGAACAGCCGCCGCCCGACCTTCGCCGACATCAGGGTGCGCGAAGCCCTGGGCCTGATGTTCGACTTCGAGTGGACCAACCGCACTCTGTTCAGCGGCGCCTACAAACGCGCCACCAGTTACTACCCCAACAGCGAATTCTCCGCCAGCGGCTTGCCGGTCGGCCATGAGTGGCTGCTGCTCAAGCCCTATCGCGAGCAGTTGCCCGCCAAATTGTTCACCGAGCCGTTCAGCCTGCCGCAGACCCAAGGTCGCGGCATTCCCCGGGAAACCCTGCGCAAGGCTCTGGGCCTGCTCGCCGACGCCGGCTGGAAGCTCAACGGCCAGCGTCTGCAGAACGCGGCCGGACAACCGCTGCGCCTGGAGATCCTGCTGGTCAATCCGAACCTGGAACGCATCCTCCAGCCCTACGTCGAAAACCTCGCGAGCATCGGCATCGACGCGCGGCTGCGCACGGTGGATCGCGCCCAGTACAAGCAACGCCTCGACCAGTTCGATTTCGACATGATTCTGATGACACAGAACCAGACCCTCAGCCCCGGCCTGGAACAGTGGCAGTACTTTCATTCCAGCCAGGCCACGGTCAAGGGCAGCAAGAACTACGCAGGCATCGCCAATCCGATTGTCGATCAACTGCTCGATCAACTGCTGGCTGCCAGAACGCGCGACGATCAGGTCGCTGCCGGCAAGGCGCTGGACCGGGTCCTGCTCTGGCAGCACTACATCATTCCCAACTGGTACCTCAATTATCACCGCCTGGCCTACCGCAACCGGCTGGCCTTTGTCACCACGCCGCCCTACACCCTGGGTTTGAGCGCCTGGTGGCTGAAATCTTCGGAGAAAGATCGATGAAACCCATCAGCGTCCTGCTCCTGCAGGCCAGCGCCCTGTTGTTCGCAGGCATGGCCTGTGCCGCGCCGCAACACGCACTGACTCTGTACAACGAGCCGCCCAAATACCCGGCGGACTTCAAGCACTTCGATTACGTAAATCCCGATGCGCCCAAGGGCGGGATCTTCCGCGAAGCCGGCTTCGGTGGTTTCGACAGCCTCAACCCCTTCATCAGCAAGGGTGTGTCAGCCAACAATATCGATCTGATCTACGACACCCTGGCCAAGCAAGGCCTGGATGAACCTTTCACCGAATACGGCCTGATCGCCGGCAAGATCGAAAAGGCACCGAACAACGACTGGGTGCGTTTCTATCTGCGCCCGGAAGCGCGCTTCCATGACGGCCATCCGGTACGCGCCGAAGACGTGGTGTTCAGCTTTCAGACCCTGATGAAGGACGGCGCGCCGATGTACCGCGGCTACTATGCCGATGTCGCGGACGTGGTCGCCGAAGATCCGCTGACGGTGCTGTTCAAGTTCAAGCACAGCAACAACCGCGAACTGCCGCTGATCCTCGGCCAGTTGCCGGTCCTGCCGAAACACTGGTGGGAGAACCGCGACTTCAACAAAGGCAACCTGGAAATGCCGCTGGGCAGCGGGCCATACAAGGTCAGCGAGGTCAAGGCCGGGCGATCGGTGCGTTATGAGCGGGTCAAGGACTATTGGGGCAAGGACCTGGCGGTCAACCGTGGTTTCTACAACTTCGACGTGATGCTTACCGACTACTACCGCGACAACACGGTGGCACTGGAAGGTCTCAAGGCGGGTCAGTTCGATTATTGGCTGGAGATGACCGCAAAGAACTGGGCCAACGCCTACAACATCCCGGCAGTCACCGAGGGCCGGCTGATCAAGGAACAGATCCCCAACGGCAACCCCACCGGCATGCAGGGCTTCGTGTTCAATCTGCGTCGTCCGGTGTTCCAGGACGTGCGGGTGCGTCAGGCGCTGACGCTGTTGCTGGATTTCGAGTGGACCAACAAACAACTGTTCAACAGCGCCTACGCGCGTACCCGCAGTTATTTCGAGAACTCGGAAATGGCCGCTACCGGCCTGCCCGATGCCGATCAGTTGGCGATCCTTGAACCGTTTCGCGGCAAGATTCCCGAGCAGGTCTTCACCCAGGCCTTCGAGAATCCGGTTACCGACGCCAGCGGCATGATCCGCACCCAGCAACGCAAGGCCTACCAACTGCTGCAGGAAGCCGGCTGGCGCATCGTCGACGACAAGATGGTCGATGCCACCGGCAAACCGGTGGTGATCGAGTTCCTGCTGGCGCAGACCGAATTCGAACGGGTGCTGCTGCCGTTCAAGCGCAACCTGAGCGATCTGGGCATCGATCTGGTGATCCGTCGGGTCGATGTCTCGCAGTACGTCAACCGCGTGCGCTCCCGGGACTTCGACATGATCGTCGGCAGTTTCCCGCAGTCCAACTCGCCGGGTAACGAACAGCGCGAATTCTGGATGACCGCGGCCGCCGACAAACCCGGCAGCCGCAACTCCATGGGCCTCAAGGACCCGGTGGTGGACCAGTTGGTCGAGCAATTGATCAACTCTGACTCGCGCAAAAGCCTGGTGGCCCACGCCCGCGCACTGGACCGCGTGCTGCAATGGGGCTATTACGTGATCCCCAACTGGCACATCAAGACCTGGCGCGTGGCCTACTGGAACCACATCGGCCATCCGAAGGTTTCGCCCAAGTACGACATCGGCACCGCCACCTGGTGGGTCAAACCCGATGCCAAGCCGGCGATAGAGATCGAAACCAAACTGCAGGCCGATCCTGCGGGCACGGAGTAATCAGATGCTGGCGTATATTTTTCGGCGACTGCTGCTGATCATTCCGACCCTGTTCGGCATTTTGCTGATCAACTTCGTGATCATCCAGGCCGCGCCCGGCGGCCCGGTGGAACAGATGATCGCCAAGCTCGAAGGTTTCGAAGGCGCCACCAGCCGCATCGCCGGCGGCGGCGCGGAAGTGTCGGTGGCCGGCTCCTCCTATCGCGGCGCCCAGGGCCTGGACCCGGCTCTAATCAAGGAAATCGAGCACATGTACGGCTTCGACAAGTCGGCGCCGGAACGTTTGTGGATCATGGTCAAGAACTACGCGTCGCTGGACTTCGGTGACAGCTTTTTCCGCGATGCCAAGGTCATCGACCTGATCAAGGAAAAGATGCCGGTGTCGATCTCCCTCGGGCTGTGGAGCACCCTGATCATGTACCTGGTGTCGATCCCGCTGGGGATTGCCAAGGCCACGCGACACGGCAGCCACTTCGACGTCTGGACCAGTTCGGCGATCATCGTCGGCTATGCGATCCCGGCGTTCCTGTTCGCCATCCTGCTGATCGTGGTGTTTGCCGGCGGCAGTTATCTGGACTGGTTTCCGTTGCGCGGGCTGACCTCGAACAACTTCGATGAGCTGAGCCTGAGCGGCAAGATCCTCGACTATTTCTGGCACCTGGCGCTGCCGGTGACCGCCCTGGTGATCGGTAACTTCGCGACCATGACCCTGCTGACCAAAAACAGCTTCCTCGACGAGATCAACAAGCAGTACGTGGTCACCGCCAAGGCCAAGGGACTGACTCGGCACCGCGTGCTCTACGGCCACGTGTTCCGCAACGCCATGCTGCTGGTGATCGCCGGTTTCCCCTCGGCCTTCATCGGCATTTTCTTCACCGGATCCTTGCTGGTGGAGGTGATTTTCTCCCTCGACGGTCTCGGCCTGATGAGTTTTGAAGCGGCGATCAACCGCGATTATCCGGTGGTCTTCGGCACGCTGTTCATCTTCACCCTGCTGGGTCTGGTAGTGAAACTGATCGGCGACCTCACCTATACCTTTGTCGATCCGCGCATCGACTTCGAAAGCCGGGAGCATTGAGATGAACCTGTCCCCTCTCAATCGCCGCCGCTTCGAGCTGTTCAAGGCCAACAAGCGCGGCTGGTGGTCGCTGTGGCTGTTCCTGATCCTGTTCGGCGCCAGCCTCGGCGCCGAGCTGATCGCCAACGACAAACCGCTGGTGGTGCACTACGACAACGGCTGGTATTTCCCGGCGCTCAAGCGCTACCCGGAAACCACCTTCGGCGGCGAATTCCCGCTGGAAGCCAACTACAAAAGCCCGTACATCCGCGAACTGCTCAAGGCCAAGGACGCCTGGGTGCTGTGGGCACCAATTCCGTTCAGCTACCAGAGCATCAACTACGACCTGCGCGTCCCTGCCCCCGCGCCGCCCTCGGCGGACAACCTGCTGGGCACCGACGATCAGGGCCGCGACGTGCTGGCCCGGGTGATCTACGGCTTCCGGGTGTCGGTGCTGTTCGCCCTGACCCTGACCCTGCTCAGCTCGATCATCGGCGTGATCGCCGGTGCCTTGCAGGGCTTCTACGGCGGCTGGGTGGACCTGGCCGGGCAGCGCTTCCTGGAGATCTGGTCCGGATTGCCGGTGCTGTACTTGCTGATCATTCTGGCCAGCTTCGTCCAGCCGAACTTCTGGTGGCTGCTGGGGATCATGCTGCTGTTCTCGTGGATGAGCCTGGTGGACGTGGTCCGCGCCGAGTTCCTGCGCGGGCGCAACCTGGAATACGTGCGTGCGGCGCGGGCGCTGGGCATGCAGAATGGCGCGATCATGTTCCGTCATATCCTGCCCAACGCCATGGTCTCGACCATGACCTTCATGCCGTTCATCCTGACCGGCGCCATCGGCACCCTGACCGCCCTGGATTTCCTCGGTTTCGGCCTGCCGGCGGGTAGCCCGTCGCTGGGCGAACTGGTGGCCCAGGGCAAATCCAACCTGCAGGCGCCGTGGCTGGGCATGAGCGCGTTTGCCGTGCTGGCGTTGATGTTGAGCCTGCTGGTGTTCATCGGCGAGTCCGCTCGCGATGCCTTCGACCCGAGGAAGTGAAATGAATCAGGACAATCTGATCGAAGTGCGCGACCTCGCCGTCGAATTCGTCGTTGGCAACCACAGCCAGCGGGTGGTGGAAAACGTCAGCTTCGATATCAAGCGCGGCGAGACCCTGGCGCTGGTGGGCGAATCCGGTTCCGGCAAATCGGTGACTGCGCACTCCATCCTGCGCCTGCTGCCCTACCCGCTCGCCCGACACCCGTCGGGGACCATCGAGTATGCTGGGCAGAACCTGCTGGATCTCAAAGAGAAGACCATCCGCCACATCCGCGGCAACCGGATCGCGATGATCTTTCAGGAGCCGATGACCTCGCTCAATCCGCTGCACTCGATCGAGAAGCAGATCAACGAGGTGCTGGGCATCCACAAGGGGCTGGTCGGCAAAGTGGCGACCAAGCGTACCCTGGAGCTGCTGGAGATGGTCGGTATTCCCGAACCCCACAAGCGCCTCAAGGCCCTGCCCCACGAGCTGTCAGGCGGCCAGCGCCAGCGGGTGATGATCGCCATGGCCTTGGCCAATGAGCCGGAACTGCTGATCGCCGATGAGCCGACCACGGCGCTGGACGTGACCGTTCAGCTGAAAATCCTCGAATTGCTCAAGGAACTGCAGGCCCGCCTGGGCATGGCATTGCTGCTGATCAGCCACGATTTGAACCTTGTTCGAAGAATTGCGCATCGCGTATGTGTCATGCAGCGCGGTTGCATCGTCGAACAGGCATCGTGTGAAGAATTGTTTCGTGCGCCACAGCATCCGTACACTCGGATCCTGCTCGCAGCGGAGCCCAGCGGGAAGCCGGCGGCCAATGAAATCGGCCCGCCTTTGCTTGCGGTCGAGGACCTGAAAGTCTGGTTTCCGATCAAGAAAGGCCTGCTCAAGCGCACGGTGGATTACGTCAAGGCGGTGGACGGCATCAACTTCAACCTGCCCCAGGGCCAGACCCTGGGGATCGTGGGCGAAAGCGGTTCCGGCAAATCGACCCTGGGTCTGGCGATCCTGCGGTTGATCGCCAGCAAGGGCGCCATCCGTTTTGAGGGCAAACAGCTGGACAGCCTGACGCAACAACAGGTCAGGCCGCTGCGTCGGGAGATGCAGGTGGTGTTTCAGGACCCGTTCGGCAGCCTGAGCCCGAGGATGTGCGTGAGCCAGATCGTGGGTGAAGGCTTGCGGATTCACGGGATCGGCACCGAGGCGGAACAGGAGCAGGCAATTATTGCGGCGCTCAAGGAGGTAGGACTGGACCCGGAAACCCGGAACCGCTACCCCCACGAATTTTCCGGCGGGCAACGGCAGAGAATCGCCATTGCCCGGGCTTTAGTGCTAAAACCGGCGTTGATTTTGCTGGACGAGCCGACTTCGGCTCTGGACCGCACCGTGCAACGCCAAGTGGTGGAGCTTTTGCGTTCACTGCAAACCAAGTACAACCTGACGTATCTGTTCATCAGCCATGACCTGGCTGTGGTCAAGGCGCTGAGCCACCAACTGATGGTGGTCAAGCATGGCCAAGTGGTCGAACAGGGAGACGCGCAAAGCATTTTTGCCGCCCCCCAACATCCGTATACACAGCAGTTACTGGAAGCCGCCTTCCTGGTTCCGGAAACTGCGCAATAACCTGAAAGAGGAGCAACACATGGGTTTTCTCGCCGGTAAGCGCGTACTGATCGTCGGTGTCGCCAGCAAGCTGTCCATCGCATCCGGCATCGCTGCCGCCATGCATCGCGAGGGCGCTGAGCTTGCCTTCACTTATCAGAACGACAAACTCAAGGGTCGTGTCGAAGAGTTCGCACAAGGCTGGGGTTCGAGCCCTGAGCTGTGCTTCCCGTGCGACGTGGCCAGCGACGCGGAAATCGCCAAGGTTTTCGAAGAGCTGAGCAAGAAGTGGGACGGCCTGGACTGCATCGTGCATTCCGTGGGCTTCGCCCCGGGCGACCAACTGGACGGCGACTTCACCGAAGCCACCACCCGTGACGGTTTCCGCATCGCCCACGACATCAGCGCCTACAGCTTCGTCGCCCTGGCCAAGGCCGGTCGCGAAATGATGAAAGGCCGCAACGGCAGCCTGCTGACCCTGTCCTACCTGGGCGCCGAGCGCACCATGCCTAACTACAACGTAATGGGCATGGCCAAGGCTTCCCTGGAAGCTGGCGTTCGTTACCTGGCCGGCTCCCTGGGCCCGGACGGCACCCGCGTCAACTGCGTATCGGCCGGCCCGATCCGCACCCTCGCCGCTTCCGGCATCAAGAACTTCCGCAAGATGCTGGCCGCCAACGAAGCGCAAACCCCGCTGCGTCGCAACGTCACCATCGAAGAAGTCGGCAACGCCGGCGCCTTCCTGTGCTCGGACCTGGCGTCGGGCATCAGCGGTGAAATCATGTACGTGGACGGTGGCTTCAACACCACCGCCATGGGCAACATCGAAGAGTGATCTTCGGCTAGCCAATGAAAAACCCGCCTTGATTGGCGGGTTTTTTATTTCTGCGATTTCCCCTGCGCTTGAACATCCCTGTGGGAGCGAGCCTGCTCGCGATGCACGCAAGAACACCGCGGGGCATCAGATGGCCAGCGTTATCGTTGACGACCATCGCGAGCGTGCTCGCTCCTACAGGAGATTTATAGGGCTAGACTGCTGGAAATTCCCACCCTCGAGGAACGCCTGATGCAGCTCTCCCCTTTTCACCTGGCCATCCCGGTCTACGACCTGGCCGCCGCGCGGCATTTCTATGGCAGCGTCTTCGGCCTGGAAGAAGGTCGCTCCAGCGATCACTGGGTCGATTTCAATTTCTTCGGCCACCAACTGGTGATCCATCTGGCACCGAAAAACGCCTCCCAGGAAGCCGCCCACACCAACGCCGTCGACGGCCATGACGTGCCTGTGCCGCATTTTGGCGTGGTGCTGAGGATGGCGGAGTGGGAAGCGCTCGCCGAGCGGTTGACGGCACTGGAAACCCTATTCGTGATCGAGCCGGGGATTCGTTTTCAGGGATTGGTGGGTGAACAGGCGACGATGTTCCTGTTCGATCCGTGCGGCAATGCGCTGGAGTTCAAGGCGTTCAAGGATATTGGGCAGTTGTTTGCCAAGTAAGGCGGTGACTGTTCCGACCTCTTCGCGGGCAAGCCCGCTCCCACAGGGTTCATTGGTGTACACCGATATCGTGTACGACACCGGACACTGTGGGAGCGGGCTTGCCCGCGAAGAGGCCCACCGTCACACCACGAAACTACCGGCCTAATACTTTCTCAGCCTCCACCAGCAACTCCTCCACCGAGTCATGGGCCTCAGGGTCATATTCGATCTGCCCAATGCTGAATCGAATGCCATAACCGCGATGCGCCATGGTGTTGCGTGCATCGAGCATTTCTTCCAGCCGAGCCTTGATGGCCCTGACATCCACGCCACAGGAGCCGGTGAGCAAGGCCACGAAAGTAGCGCCTTCAAGGCGACCGATCACGTCGCTTTCCCTGAAACCGATGTTCAGCACGTCGGCGAAGGTTTTCAGTGCGTGATCGCCCTCGGTGCGGCCGAACAGGTAGTTGATGCGCTTGAATTCTTCGAGGTTGAAGAACAGCAGCGTGGCGGGCCTGCCCAGACGTTGGCAGGCGTCGAGGCCCAGTTGAGCCAGGGCGATGAAGCCGTGGCGGTTGGGCAGCAGCGTCAGTTCATCCATGCTCGCCATCTGCACGCCGATCAGCTCTTGCTCGGCCTTGCGGGCCAGATCGCGCAGCAGTTCGCGTTCCTGTCGTGGCGTCCCTGCACACACACGTGTCTTGTGCGGTTTGCCTGAGGTCAGCATCGGATACTCCCTGAGTGGTTATGGTTTTTAGAGTCCTCGATAGCGGATTTGACTCCGGATTCATTGACCAATGGTCATGTGCCGGACAATGGACAAGGCCCTCCAGCGTCAGCCCACAGCTTGAATTGCGTGACGAATACATCGTGCGGCACCGGCACCGGTGCGCGATTGCCGCCCGGATTCCAGCCCCACAGCACCAGCTTGTCTTCGCTGACATGCTTGATCAGCGCGGCGAAATCACGGTCGCCGTTGCTCGCGCGGTCCTTGATCATGCTGCACAACTTGTCGGGCGGCAGGCCGATCCAGGCCATTTTGTGCGCCGCCGGCGGCAGACTCCAATGGGGCGCGCCCGGCGGTGTGCCGGGGCCGTAGCTGGCCGGTGGATTGGCCTCGGCGTGGCAGGTGGCACAGGGCAAGCCCGCCGCGCCCTTGCCGTCCATGCCCCGCACCACGTTCATCGCATGGGGCTTGCCGGCGTCGAACTGCAACGGCGAATCCCCGGGAATATGGCAGTTCTGGCAACGAGGGTTTTGGAAGACTTGTTGCACGGTGGCAAAGGCCTTGAGCGCCTCCTTGTCATCGGCGAACAACTCGGTGGCGTAGATGAACAGGCAGACGAGAATCAGCGTCCCGAGAATCCAGTGATGGCGTTTCATCTCACACCCCCGACAGCTGCAACGGCAGCTCGCGCAGGCGCTGCCCGGTCAGGGCGTACACCGCATTGGCCACGGCCGGCGCCGTAGGCGGCACACCGGCCTCGCCGATGCCACCGGGCTTCTCGCTGCTGGGCAGGATATGCACGGCATCTCGTTGAGCCGCAGCACCTGATAATCGTGGTAGTTGGACTGCACCACCTGACCGTCCTTGATAGTCAGCTTGCTGTGCAGGGTGAACCCCAAGCCGAAGGCGATGCACGACTCCATCTGCGCGGCGATGCTCTGCGGGTTGACCGCGATCCCGCAGTCCACCGCACACACCACGCGATGCACGCGGATCGCCAGATTGTCCTGGGACACCTCGACCACCTGCGCCACATAGCTGCCGAACGACTCGTGCACCGCCACGCCCAGGGCATGGCCATCCGGCAGCGGCGCCTTCCAATTGGCCTTCTCCACGGCCAGGTTCAGTACGCCCAGGTGCCGAGGATGGTTCTTGAGCAGGGTTCGCCGGTACTCCACCGGATCCTTGCTCGCCGCCGCAGCCAGTTCATCGATCAGCGATTCCATGACAAACGCGGTATGGGTATGCCCCACTGACCGCAGCCACAGCACGCTGATGCCGGTTTTCGGCGAATGCAGCTGGACCTGATGGTCGGCCAGATCCGCAAGGTAGGGACTGTCCGCCACGCCCTCCACCGAGGTCTTGTCGATGCCGTTCTTGACCATCGCCGCTTCGAGCATCGTGCCGGCCATGATCGACTGTCCGACCAGCACATGCTTCCACGCCAGCGGCAGGCCATCAGCCCCAAGCCCTACCCGCGCGTGGTGCAGGAACGCCGAGCGGTAATAACCGCCACGAATGTCATCTTCCCGCGCCCACACGGTTTTCACCGGTACGCCTGCGGCTTTGGCGACCTGCACCGCCTCGGCGACAAAATCCGAGGTCGGGTTGGCTCGCCGACCGAAACCACCACCGAGGAACTCGGTGTGGATCTCGACCTGTTCGGGTTTGAGACCGGTGATCTTTCCGGCGATCATCTGGTCCAGAGTCTGGAATTGGGTGCCGGTCCAGATCTCACATTTGTCCTGGGTGATTTTCACCGTGCAGTTGAGTGGTTCCATCGGCGCGTGGGCCAGGTACGGCACGCTGTATTCGACGTCCACGGTCTTGCTCGCCTTGGCCAGCGCGGCCTGGGCGTCGCCGGCCTGACTGGCGGGAAGCCCCGGTGTCGCGGCGAGTTTGCGAAAGCTCTCCAGCAGCTTCTGGCTGTCCAGGCCGCTGTTCGGTCCCAAATCCCATTCCACGTGCAGCGCATCGCGCCCCAGTTTCGCCGCCCAATAGTGATCGGCGATCACCGCGACGCCGGTGGGCACCTGCACCACTTTGCGCACGCCCGGAATGGCCAGCGCCTCGGCGCCTTCGAAGGATTTGACGCTGCCGCCGAACCCCGGCGGACGGGCGACCATGGCGGTCATCAGGCCGTCGAACTGCACGTCCATGCCGAATTTGGCGCGGCCGGTTATTTTCTCCGGTGTGTCCAGGCGCTTGGTGGGCTTGCCGATGATGGTCCAGTCTTTCGCGTCCTTGAGCTTGATCGACGCCGGATCCGGCACGGGCAGCTTGCCGGCGTCGTCCGCCAGTTCGCCGTAGGTGGCGCGCTGCTCGCCGGCAATCACCACGCCCGATTCGGTGCGGATCGCCGAAGGCGCAACGTTGAAGCGTTTGGCCGCCGCCTCGATCAGCATCATCCGCGCCGCCGCGCCGGCCTGGCGATAGCGGTCGAACTCCATCCAGGTCGAGGTCGAGCCGCCGGTAATCTGCATGCCGCCGAAGCCCGCCAGGCCGTAATCCTTGGCAGAGGCCGGGGAATGTTCGACGCGGATTTTCGACCAGTCGGCGTCCAGTTCTTCGGCGATCAACATGGTCAGGCCGGTCCAGATGCCCTGGCCCATTTCCGAGTGACCGAGCAACACGGTGACGCTGTTGTCATTGGCGATGCGCAGGAAGGCATTGGGAGCGAACACATTGCCTTCGTTTTCCGCGCCGTGGGCGAATCGATGGGCGCCGGGAATCACAAAGGCCACCACCAGCCCACCGCCCAGAACGGCAGTGCCCTTGAGAAAACCACGACGTGAAAGCGGATTGAGACTGTTCACGGTCTTCAACCCAATTGCGCGGCGCGTTTGACCGCGGCGCGAATTCTTGGATAGGTGCCGCAACGGCAGATGTTGCCCGACAGGGCCTGATCGATATCACTGTCGGTGGGTTGCGGAATCTTCGCCAGCAATGCCGCCGCCGACATGATCTGCCCGGACTGGCAGTAACCGCACTGGACCACATCGAGTTCGGCCCAGGCCTTTTGTACCGGGTGCGAACCGTCCAGCGACAGGCCTTCGATGGTGAGGATTTTCTGGCCGTGGGCCACGGCGGTGGCCGGGGTGATGCACGATCGCAGCGGCGCACCGTCGACGTGCACGGTACAGGCGCCGCACTGGGCCATGCCGCAGCCGAACTTGGTGCCGGTCAGATGCGCGACATCACGCAGGACCCACAGCAACGGCATGTCCGCGGGGACATCCAGTTCCTGGTCCTTGCCATTGATATTGAGGGTCAGCATTGCGAAGCTCCTCAGACTCACGGTGTTCTGAAGGGGGCGTCGCTGTGGCCGTCAACGGCCTACGCGCGCCTCGGTTATCCCTTCAGCTAAGTCCAATTTGCTTCGCAGGCCGGAATGTATCGACCACCGGTCACATCAATTCGGCTGTTTTTGATCGTTCCCACGCTCTGCGTGGGAACGATCCACAAACCCTCAGGGCCTTGGTTTAAGGAGAATGTCGGTATAGCGCAGCAGGAACAACCCGAACGCCGCACACCAGAGCGCCGCCGACAACCCCAGGCCAAACCCGGAAAACGGCACCAGCAACACCCGTGACAGCCCCGCCAGCAACACCAGGGCAAAGCCCACGACGATCGCTTTGGACGGCAGCAATGGCCGTCCGGTATGACCCAGGCTGACCCGGGCAATCATCGCCAATATCAACCCGCCCACCCCGCCGACCGCCAGCGAATGGGTGGCCAGGCTTTGCTGGGGCATCAACCCGAGATGCCACAGCGCCATGCCGATCACCGCGACCAGCAACCAGACGTAGGACAGATACAGCGACCACAACAACGGTACCCGCCACATGCCGCGATCATGCCAGCGCCACAGCCGCAGCAGGTGCAGGCCGCACATCAGCGCGAACAACGCCGCCAGCCACAACCGGGGAACGTCGTTCAGTCCCAGGGCAAAGGTCAGCGCTGCAAGCAGGCTGCTCACCAGCAGCACCCGTGTCGGCCAAGGGCTGTCCGCAGGCGTTGCCGGGCGATTGAGCCCGCGCTGGATGAAGAACGGAATCACCCGCCCGCCAATCACGCTCATCATCGCGCCGACCAGCCACAGCGCGGCCAACACACCACGGCGTTGCAGGCCGACATCGTCGGTCCAGAACCCCCACAGGGTCATGACCTGACATCCGGCCAGCAGCGTGATCATCAACAGAATCGGGTAGTTTTCGCGCTTGCGGGCAGCGATCAGATCGCGACCGAGCACAACGGCCAGCAACGGCAGCAAAGGCAGTTGCAGGATCAGCAGCAAGCCGGGAGGAATCGGCATCAGCCAGGCCAGTCGCGCCAGTAGCCAGACCAGCACAAGCCCTATCAACGGCCAGCCCTTGAGCCCCGGTCGACCGGTCCAGTTGGGCACCGCGGTCAACAGGAACCCGGCGATGATCGCCACGGCAAAACCGAAGGGCATTTCATGGCGATGCCAGGCCAGCATGCCACCCACCGGTTGTGCGCCGGGCAAACGTCCGTACAGCCACAGTGCCCAGATCGCCACTGCCATTGCGGCAAACGCGGCTCCCGCCAGAAAGAACGGACGAAAGCCGAGGCTGAAAACCGGTGCCGCAGAAAGTTTGTTCATCAGGCCAACGCCACGGGCAGTGGTTTGCTCAGACGGTGTTGCGACAGCAGGCGCATGACATAGCCGATTTTCAGCAGTGTAGGCCCGACGATGGTCATGGCATGCAGCGACACCAGGGCCAGGATCGACAGGTGACCCTCGTAGAGGTAGGCGCCGTAGATGCCCGCCAGGAGCATCGCCAGGCCAACGCCGAGCACACGGCTGGAAAGTGTCAGGACATTCTGAGGATTGCTGAAGAAATGGAACATTTTCCGTGACTCCTGTAGCAGTTCAGTTGTACCTGTTCTTTATCAAATCCCGTGCCAGTTTTATAAGCCTTATAAATCAGCATCCTGCCAGCCATGGTGTCATTACGACTCATTCTCGAAAGAGTCTTTTTAACTCATATGGAAGTCATATTGACTCCATCATTAGCGAATTACCTTCAGCATTTGTCGATCTACGGCCACACCTGCGCAACCGAGGCTGACTACGCTGATAGTCCAGCCTGCAAAAACCTGCCAGGGAGACCCACCATGCTACATGCTCAAAAACTCACCCCTTGCCTGTGGTTCGACGGTCAGGCCGAAGAGGCCGCGAAGTTCTATTGCGCGATCTTCGATCATTCGAAAATCACCGCCATCACCCATTACGGCAAGGCCGGCCAGGAGATTCACGGGCATCCGGAAGGTTCGGTACTGACGGTCAGTTTCGAACTCGACGGCCAGACATTCACCGGGCTCAACGGTGGTCCGAACTTCACGTTCAGCGAGGCCATCTCCTTTCAGGTCAACTGCCAGACCCAGGAAGAAGTCGATCACTTCTGGGGTCGGTTGTCCGCTGGTGGTCCGGTTGAGGCGCAGCAGTGCGGCTGGCTCAAGGACAAATTCGGCGTGTCATGGCAGATCGTCCCTGTGGCGATGATGGAGATGCTCAAGGACCCCGACACCACCAAGTCCCAACGGGCGATGGCGGCGATGATGCAGATGAAAAAACTCGATATCGCCGAGTTGAAACGAGCCTTTAATGGCGAGAGCTAATACACTCCGGGGCTGTTTCTCCAAGGACCGACCATGAAGCGTTTACAGCCCAAGGACACCGACAAGGCCCCTCGCTTCTGGCGCGACGACGCCCTGCCCTTCATCGAGGCGCGCTCCATCGCCGATGGCCGCGAGGTCTGCTACACGCGGCATGCCCACGCGCACTTTTCCATCGGCGCGATCACCGCCGGGCGCAGCACCTATGTCCATGAGCAGTCGCAATTTGAGGTCAGCGCCGGCACCGTGGTACTGATGAACCCTGGCGATGTGCATGCCTGCAATCCCATCGACGACCAGCCCTGGTCATACCTGATGCTGTATGTCGAAACCCCGTGGCTGACCGACCTGCAGCATCAGTTGGGGTTCAGTGACGACCTGGCCTTTCGCCGTTTCGCCGTCACTCACACGGCGGATGCCGAGCTGTTTGCGGGGTTGAAGGCCTTGTACGAGGTGCTGGTCGATCCGCAGCAGGACATCCTGCGAAAGCACAGCGCGGCGGTGGAGTTTTTCACCGACGTGCAGTTGCGCCTGAACCCTGCCGGACAGGCGATGCGCGAGCCTAATTTCAAGCTGGAGCGTGCCGCCGATTTCATCCGCGAACACTGCACGCAGATGCTCAAGCTCGAGGATATCTGCGAGGCGGCGCAGTTGTCGCCGTCCTATCTGATCCGGGCTTTCAAGCAGCATTTCGGCATGACGCCACACGCCTTCTTGGTAAATCAGCGTATTCAGTTTGCGCGGGACCAGCTGCGCAGCGGCAGGTTGATCGCCGATGTGGCGCTGGAGGCGGGGTTTGCCGATCAGGCGCATTTCCAGCGGGCGTTCAAGCAGCATCTGGCGGCTACGCCGGGGCAGTATCGGGGCTGAACAAGGCTTTGAGGCACGAAAGCTTTTGTGGCGAGGGGGCTTGCCCCCGTTGGGTTGCGCAGCGGCCCCATGCATTTCTCCAGACAAACCCTGCATTAAGGTTTTGCGACGGCTTCGCCGCCGAACGGGGGCAAGCCCCCTCGCCACAAAAAAGCCCCTTCACCACAACAGCCCCCTCGCCACAGGGTTCAGCGGTGCGGCTTACAACAACAAATAAACCGCACTCACCGCCAACAACAACGCCATCACCCGATTGAACAACCGCATCCCCGCCGGATTGTTCAGATACCCGCGCAAAAACGTCCCCGCATACACCCAGCACCCAACCGACACATAACAAATCACCAGATACACCGCCGCGAACTGCCACACCAGCCGCGCCTCGCCATCCGCCACGAACGCGCCCATGCCGGCGACGCAGGCCAGCCAAGCCTTGGGGTTGAGCCATTGCATCACCGCGCCGTAGAGCATCGACGGCGCGCGGCTGGCGTCTTTGGCTTCCAGTTGCCCGTTGTCCGCCGCCAGCTTGAACGCCATGTACAACAGGAACGCCACACCGGCCCACTGCACCACCTGAGTCATCGCCGGCCAGATCTGCAGCAGCTCATGCAACCCCAGGCCCATCAGCACCAGCAGCAACACGAACCCCAGCGTCGCCCCGGCGACATGGCGCTGGCTGGCGCGAAAGCCGAAGCGCGCCCCTGAACTCAGCGCCACGATATTCACCGGCCCCGGGGTGATGGAAGCGGCCAGCGCAAACGCCGCCATGGACATCATCAGACTCATTGCACACCTTCTTTTTCTCAGTTGAACCAGGCCTCAAGGTAAACAGCCGCTCAACACACGTATTGAAGAAAACTGCCCTGCGTCACTGGTAGAACTCCACCACCCTCTTCACTTTCACCAGCGCCTGGCGCAGCGAATCCATGTCCACCGAACCAAGCGCCAGGCGGATGGCGTGGGGCACGTGACTGGTGATCGCAAAGGGTTCGGCGGGCGATACCGACACCTGTTCGCGCATCAACGCCATGGCGATCTGGTCGGCGCGAGCGTCTTCGGTCAACGGCAGCCAGATGAAGTAGGAGGACGGGTGGCTGATGATCCGCAGCCCCGCCAGGACCTCGCGGGCCAGTGCCTGCCGGGCCTGGGCGTCGGCGCGCTTGTGGGCCTCCAGCCGGATCACCGTGCCGTCGTCCAGCCAGGTCGTGGCGATGGCGGTCATCACCCCCGGCGTGTTCCAGGTGGTGGCCATGATCGTGCGTTCGAATCCCGCGACCCAGTGCTCGGGCGCGGCAATGAAACCGACGCGCAATCCGGTGGCGATGTTCTTCGATAAACCGGAGACGTACACCGTGCGCTCCGGCGCCAGGGTGGCCAGCGGTGGCGGCGGTTTTTCGGCGAGAAAGGCGTAGGCGGCGTCTTCGATGATCGTCAGATCATGCTGGCGTGTAATCGCCACTAGCCGCTCACGCTGATCGGCGTCCAGCACCCAGCCCAACGGATTGTGCAGGGTCGGCATGGCGTAGATGGCGCGCACCGGTCGACTGCGGCAGAGCTTTTCCAGGGCCGCCAGATCCGGCCCGCAGTCGGTGACCGGAATGGGCAGGACTTCCAGGTGCAGGGTTTCGGCCAGCGTCTTGAACCCTGGGTAGGTCAAGGCGTCGGCGGCGATCACATCACCGGGCTTGAGCAGCGTCATCATCACCACGGCCAGGCCATGCTGGGCGCCGCTGACGATCAGGAGCTGCTCGGCAGGCAGCTTGATGCCGCGAGCCTCCAGGTGCCGGGCGAACGACGCGCGTTCGTGCATGCGCCCGGCATGGGGTTGATAGCGCAGGAGGGATTCAAGGTCACCGGACAGCGCCAGTTGGCGCAGCGCACCGCGCAACAGATCGGCCTGACCGGGCAACGACGGGTAGTTGAAGTTCAGATCGATCATCCCCGCCGCCACAACCGACTGGGAAATGCCCTGCCCCGGCGGCAGCGACGTCTCGCGAACAAAGGTCCCGCGCCCGGTCTCGCCGCTGATCAGGCCCATGCTCTCCAGCTCCGCATACACCCGGCTGGCGGTGACCAGCGCCAGACCGTGTTCTGTGGCCAATTGCCGGTGAGTCGGCAGGCGCGTACCGGGCGGCAGTTGTCCCGAACGGATGTCGGCGGCAAAGGCATCGACCAGGGACTTGTAGCGCGAGCGAGGCATGTCGAAATGTATCCATGACAATTTTTTGATTGTACCGATACTCAGCCATAGCATGGGTTTCGTGCAACCCATCAATGAGTGTGAACAACATGGAACGAACCTCGAACCTGCAAAACCGGGCGCTGGAGAGCGGCACCAGCGGCTGGATCAACGGCCTGATCGGTGTGGTGATTTTCAGCGGCTCGCTGCCCGCGACACGGGTGGCGGTGCTGGAGTTAGATCCGGTGTTCCTCACGGTGGCACGGGCGACCATCGCGGCGCTTCTGGCGCTGGGCCTGCTGCTGTTGTTCAAGGAAAAACGTCCTGCGCGCAATCAACTGGTTCCGCTGGCCATCGTGGCCCTGGGCGTGGTGGTCGGCTTTCCGCTGCTGACGGCACTGGCATTGCAGTACGTGACGTCCGCACACTCGATCGTCTTCGTGGGCCTGCTGCCGCTGGCGACCGCCGCCTTCGGGGTTCTGCGGGGCGGTGAACGCCCTCGCCCGGTGTTCTGGATTTTCTCGGTGCTCGGCAGCCTGCTGGTGGTCGGTTTCGCCGTGGCCCAGGGCCTGACCGCTTCTCCCCAGGGCGATATCCTGATGCTGCTGGCGATCCTCGCCTGCGGCCTGGGTTATGCCGAAGGCGCGAAACTATCGCGCAGCCTGGGTGGCTGGCAGGTGATTTCCTGGGCGCTGGTGCTGGCCCTGCCGGTGATGGCGGCCCTGACCTGGTGGCGCATGCCGGCAACCTTCAGCGGAATCAGTGCACCCGCCTGGTTCAGTCTGGCCTATGTGTCGCTGTTCAGCATGCTGATCGGCTTCGTGTTCTGGTATCGCGGCCTGGCCCAGGGCGGGATTGCCGCCGTCGGGCAGTTGCAGTTATTGCAACCGTTTTTCGGCCTGGCGCTGGCGGCGACCTTGCTGCATGAACAGGTGAGCATCGGCATGCTCGGCGTCACCGTGGCGGTGATTCTGTGCGTGGCCGGGGCGAAGAAGTTCGCCCGCTAGCCACTGCTATGGCGCATGCCAGCACGACTGTATGGGTCGGCCTTCCCGGGTGGCGTGGTAAAAATACGGCTCTTGCACTGGAGCCGAATCATGGACCTCGCCACCCTCACCCTTTTCCTTCCAGCCTGCTTCGCCCTGAACATGGCTCCCGGCCCGAATAACCTGCTGTCGGTCAGTAATTCGACCCGCTATGGCTACCGTGCCGCGTGCCTGGCCGGGGTCGGTCGCCTGCTGGCGTTCGCCGGGATGATTGCCCTGGCCTCGGCGGGTCTGGCGGTGGTGCTGCAGACGTCGGAGCTGCTGTTCTACGGGATCAAGATCCTCGGCGCGGCCTATCTGTTCTATCTCGCGTGGCAGCTGTGGCGTGCTGACCCCGGGGTGGAAAACATCGTCGCCGGTGCGCCGGTGGGGATGCTGGCGTTGGCGCGTCAGGAGTTCCTGGTGGCGGCGGGCAACCCGAAAGCCATCCTGATCTTCACCGCGTTCCTGCCGCAGTTCGTCGATTCGACCCGCGCCATCACCCCGCAATTCGCGGTGCTGGGCGCGCTGTTTCTGGTGCTGGAGTGGATCGCCATCGCCGCCTACGCCTACATGGGCCTGCACATGCGCCGCTGGTTCGCCAAGCCGTCGGGCAAGCGGATGTTCAACCGTTGCTGCGCGGGGTTGTTGTCGGCGGCGGCTTCGGTGCTGCTGATGGCGCGCCGTACCTGATCAATCACCGGAAATTGTTTGTCGATTTTCCGGTGGAGGCGCCCTTCGCGCCGTTTTATGCTGCGCCCATGAACCTGCCAAACACGCTCCTTCCGCCCCGCACCGAGATGGTTCGCGCCATGCTCGAACGAGACACCTCCTATGAGGGGGTGTTCTTCACTGCGGTCAAGACAACCGGAATTTTCTGCCGTCCCGGTTGTACCGCTCGCAGCCCGAGACCCGAAAACGTCGAGTTCTTCGCCCATGCCGATGAATGTCTGGCGGCGGGTTATCGCGCCTGCCTGCGCTGCAAGCCCCTGGGTGCCGCGGCCATGGCACCGGAGTGGGTGAAGCGGGTACTCGCGCGGGTGGAGGCCGATCCCGAGCAGCGCTGGAGCGACGCCCAGTTGCTGGCCGAAGGCATCGAGCCGCTGAAGTTGCGGCGCTGGTTCAAGCAGCATTTCGGCACAACCTTCCATGCCTGGTTGCGCACCCGACGCCTGGGCATGGCACTGAGCGGGATGAAACACGGCGATTCCATCGACAGCGCGGCCTTCGATTCGGGGTACGAATCCCTGAGCGGTTTTCGCGATGCCTTCCAGAAGTCCTTCCACATCACCCCAGGCCGTGCCGCCAACAGCGAACCCCTGCTGTTCACCCGCCTGACCACCCCGCTGGGGCCGATGATCGCCATGGCCGAACGGCGTGGCCTGGTGTTGCTGGAGTTTCTCGATCAGGCGTCCCTCGCCGGGGAAGTCGAGGCCCTGCAAAACCGTTTTGGCTACGCCGTGGCGCCAGGGCATAACGCGCATTTGCAGCAGATCGAGCAACAACTCGCCGAGTATTTCGCCGGCCAGCGCACCGAGTTCAGTGTTCCCCTGCACATGCCCGGCAGCGAGTTTTCCCGCCAGGTCTGGGCCGAGCTGTCGAAAATCCCCTACGGCCGGACGACCACCTACGGCGCCATCGCCCACCTGCTGGGCAAACCCGGCGCCAGTCGCGCCGTAGGCCTGGCCAACGGTCACAACCGTATCTCGATTGTGGTGCCCTGCCACCGCGTGATCGGTGCCGACGGCTCGCTGACCGGCTACGCTGGAGGCGAACCGCGCAAGGCGTTCCTGCTGCGGCTGGAAAACGCGGCGGTGCAAATCACCGAGCAATTGGCCTTCTGAAGCCCCCCTCAAGGATGCAGCATGCCTGACCCCTACCAGCCAGCCACGCAATGGCTGGCAGCCCTGGATGACGACTGGCGTCGCCACATCGACGCCATCGGCCCCTGCCTGCACCAACCCCACCCCGCGCGCGATCCCTATGAATCGCTGGTGCGGGCGATTGCCTATCAGCAACTGCACGCCAAGGCCGGCGATGCGATCATCGGGCGGTTGCTGGCGTTGTATCCGTCAGTCCCGTTTCCAAGGCCCGAACAGATTGTCGCTACGGACTTCGATCGGCTGCGCAGCTGCGGCTTTTCCGCCAGCAAGATCGCGACCATTCAGGGCATCGCCCAGGCAACGCTGGACGGCGTGGTGCCGGATTACGCAACGGCGCGGGCGATGGATGACGAGGCGCTGATCGAACGCCTGATCACCCTGCGCGGCGTGGGGCGCTGGACCGTGGAGATGCTGTTGATCTACAGCCTGGAGCGGCCGGATATTCTGCCCGCCGATGATTTTGGCGTGCGTGAGGGGTATCGGCGGTTGAAGGGGCTGGAGGCGCAGCCGACGCGCAAGCAGATGATTGAGATTGGGTTGGCGTGGAGCCCTTATCGGACGGTGGCTTCGTGGTATTTGTGGCGGGTGCCCAGTCGCTAGACCGCGTTATCGTTCTTCGCGGGCAAGCCTCGCTCCTACAGGGATCGCGAAAC
>NZ_JBSVXG010000032.1:0-41329 GCF_054070595.1 Pseudomonas sp. SDO55104_S430
TCTCTGTTGACTGACAGATCGCTTTCGCGAGCAAGCCCGCTCCTACAAGGTTTTGAGCCAGGTTTGAAAACTGGCTCCATCTTTGTCAGCCTTCGAGCTTGCTTTTGAGCAATTCGTTCACTTGCTGCGGGTTGGCCTTGCCTTTGGAGGCTTTCATGGCCTGGCCGACGAAGAAGCCGAACATCTTGCCGCGTTTGGCCTCGTCTGCCGCTCGGTATTGTTCGACCTGCTCGGCGTTGGCCGCGAGCATTTCGTCCAGCACGGCGGAGATGGCGCCGGTATCGGTCACTTGCTTCAGGCCACGCTTGTCGATGATCTCGTCAGCGTTGCCTTCGCCGTTGGCCATGGCTTCGAACACGACCTTGGCGATCTTGCCGGAGATGGTGTTGTCCTTGATGCGCAGCAGCATGCCACCCAGTTGCTCGGCCGAAACCGGCGACTCTTCGATATCCAGGCCTTGCTTGTTGAGCAGGCTGCCCAACTCGACCATCACCCAGTTGGCCGCCAGCTTGGCATCGCCGCCGATGCTTGCGACTTTCTCGAAGTAGTCCGCTTGCTCGCGGCTGGTGGCCAGCACGCTGGCGTCGTAGACCGACAGACCGAACTGCGCCTGGAAACGCTCGCGTTTCTGCGGCGGCAATTCCGGCAGGGTGGCGCGCACTTCATCCAGGAAGGAATCTTCGATGACCACCGGCAGCAGGTCCGGATCGGGGAAGTAACGATAGTCGTTGGCTTCCTCTTTACTGCGCATCGGACGGGTTTCGTCCTTGTTCGGATCGTACAGGCGAGTCTGCTGGATCACCTTGCCACCGTCTTCGATCAGTTCGATCTGACGCTGGATTTCGCTATTGATCGCCTTCTCGATGAAGCGGAACGAGTTGACGTTCTTGATCTCGCAGCGGGTGCCGAATTCGACCTGGCCTTTCGGGCGGATCGACACGTTGCAGTCGCAACGCAGCGAGCCTTCGGCCATGTTGCCGTCGCAGATGCCCAAGTAACGCACCAGCGCGTGGATCGCCTTGACGTAGGCCACGGCTTCCTTGGCGCTGCGCATGTCAGGCTCGGAAACGATTTCCAGCAGCGGCGTGCCGGCACGGTTCAGGTCGATGCCGGTGGCGCCGCCGAATTCCTCGTGCAGGCTCTTGCCGGCGTCTTCTTCCAGGTGCGCACGGGTGATGCCGACGCGCTTGACTGTGCCGTCTTCCAGGGCGATGTCCAGGTGGCCTTTGCCGACGATCGGCAATTCCATCTGGCTGATCTGATAGCCCTTCGGCAAGTCCGGGTAGAAGTAGTTCTTGCGGGCGAACACGTTGTGCTGGCCAATCTCGGCATCGATCGCCAGGCCGAACATCGTCGCCATGCGCACCGCTTCCTGGTTCAGCACCGGCAATACGCCAGGCATGCCCAGGTCGATCAGGCTGGCCTGGGTGTTCGGCTCGGAACCGAAGGTGGTGGAACTACCGGAAAAGATTTTCGACCGGGTGGTGAGCTGGGTGTGAATCTCCAGCCCGATCACGACTTCCCATTGCATGTGTTTCTCCTCAGAAGCCGGTTGGGGTGCGGGTGTGCCAGTCAGTGTTCAGCTGGTACTGGTGCGCAACGTTGAGCAAGCGGCCTTCCTGGAAATACGGGGCGAGCAGTTGCACGCCGACCGGCAGACCATCAACGAAACCGGCAGGCATGGACAAGCCCGGCAGACCCGCGAGGTTGGCGGTGATGGTGTAGACGTCTTCCAGGTACGCAGCGACCGGGTCGCTGTTCTTGGCGCCGAGCTTCCAGGCCGGGTTCGGCGTGGTTGGGCCGAGGATGATGTCGACTTCATTAAAGGCAGCCATGAAGTCGTTCTTGATCAGGCGACGGATCTTCTGCGCCTTCAGGTAATAAGCATCGTAGTAACCGGCGGACAGCGCGTAGGCGCCGACCATGATCCGGCGCTGTACTTCCGCGCCGAAGCCTTCGCCACGGGAGCGCTTGTACAGGTCTTCCAGGTTGACCGGGCTCTCGCAGCGATGGCCGAAGCGCACGCCGTCGAAACGCGACAAGTTGGAGGAGGCTTCTGCCGGAGCGATCACGTAGTACGCAGGAATCGCGTGCTGCATGTTCGGCAGGCTGATTTCCTTGACCACGGCGCCGAGCTTTTCCAGCTCCTTGACGCTGTTGTGGATCAGCTCGGCGATGCGCGGGTCGAGACCGGCGCCGAAATACTCTTTCGGCACGCCGATGCGCAGGCCCTTCAGCGAGCCGTTGAGGCTGGTGCTGTAGTCCGGCACGGGCTCGTCGATGCTGGTGGAGTCATTCGGATCGAAGCCGGCCATACCTTGCAACAAAATTGCGCAGTCTTCGGCCGTGCGTGCCAACGGGCCGCCCTGATCGAGACTGGAGGCATAGGCGATCATGCCCCAACGGGAAACTCGACCGTACGTCGGTTTCAGGCCGGTGAGGTTGGTCAGCGCAGCGGGCTGACGAATGGAGCCGCCGGTGTCGGTGCCGGTAGCAGCTGGAAGCAGACGAGCGGCAACTGCCGCTGCCGAGCCGCCGGACGAACCGCCCGGTACGTGCTCCAGGTTCCACGGGTTCTTCACCGCGCCGTAGTAGCTCGACTCGTTGGCCGAACCCATGGCGAATTCGTCCATGTTGGTCTTGCCCAGGGTCACGGCCCCGGCAGCGGCCAGCTTGGCGACCACGGTGGCGTCGTAGGGCGCCTTGAAGTTGTCGAGCATCTTCGAGCCGCAGCTGGTGCGGATGCCTTGGGTGCAGAACAGGTCTTTGTGGGCGATAGGCGCGCCGAGCAGGGCGCCGTTCTCACCGTTGGCCCGGCGCGCGTCAGCGGCTTTCGCCTGACTGAGGGCCAGCTCTTCGGTGAGGCTGATGAAGCTGTTGAGCTGAGGATCGAGCTGGGCGATGCGCGCCAGCAGGGCTTTGGTCAGCTCTTCGGAGGAAAACTTCTTGTCGGCGAGACCGCGGGCGATCTCGGCCAGAGTCAATTGATGCATTGCAGGCTCTTTCCCTTTAGTCGATGACTTTCGGAACCAGGTACAGGCCGTTTTCGACCGCTGGCGCGATGGACTGGTAGGCCTCGCGATTATTGGTCTCGGTCACGACGTCCGCACGCAGGCGCTGGCTGGCTTCCAGTGGGTGGGCCAGCGGTTCGATACCATCGGTATTGACGGCCTGCATTTCGTCGACCAGTCCGAGAATGCTGTTGAGGGCCGAAGTGACGCTTGGAAGATCGGCTTCATTAAGGCCAAGGCAGGCCAGATGAGCGATTTTTTCCACGTCGGAGCGTTCTAGAGCCATTGGGGTTCTCCAGTGGAAAACAAAACGGACACCGTCCGTGTGTTAGTTTGTCGGAACACATCCGCACTTCTACGGTCATAAGGCCGCGATTGTGGGGCTTGGTGCGCAGAAAAGCGGCCAATTTAACATATTGGCGCCTTGCCCAAAATCCCTGTCGTTGTTAGAGTTTGCCGCACTTTTTTACCCACGCGTTGCCTAGGGTCCCTTTCCCATGTTCAAGAAACTGCGTGGCATGTTTTCCAGCGATCTTTCCATTGACCTGGGCACTGCCAACACCCTTATTTACGTGCGCGAGCGCGGTATCGTCCTGAATGAGCCATCGGTTGTGGCCATTCGGACACACGGTAATCAGAAAAGTGTCGTCGCTGTCGGCACCGAAGCCAAGCGCATGCTGGGCCGTACTCCAGGCAATATTGCTGCCATTCGTCCGATGAAGGACGGCGTGATCGCCGACTTCAGCGTCTGCGAAAAGATGCTGCAATATTTCATCAACAAGGTTCATGAAAACAGCTTCCTGCAGCCTAGCCCTCGCGTGTTGATCTGCGTTCCGTGCAAATCCACCCAGGTCGAGCGTCGCGCCATCCGTGAATCGGCCCTTGGTGCCGGTGCCCGCGAAGTATTCCTGATCGAAGAGCCAATGGCTGCTGCCATCGGTGCCGGCCTGCCGGTTGAAGAAGCCCGCGGTTCGATGGTCGTGGACATCGGTGGTGGTACCACCGAAATCGCCCTGATCTCCCTGAACGGTGTGGTTTACGCCGAATCCGTACGCGTCGGCGGCGACCGCTTCGACGAAGCGATCATCACCTACGTGCGTCGCAACTACGGCAGCCTGATCGGCGAATCCACCGCCGAGCGCATCAAGCAGGAAATCGGTACTGCCTACCCGGGCGGCGAAGTCCGTGAAGTCGACGTCCGCGGCCGTAACCTGGCCGAAGGTGTTCCACGCGCATTCACCCTGAACTCCAACGAAGTGCTGGAAGCTCTGCAAGAGTCCCTGGCCACCATCGTTCAGGCCGTGAAGAGCGCTCTGGAGCAATCGCCTCCGGAACTGGCTTCCGATATCGCCGAGCGTGGTCTGGTCCTGACCGGTGGTGGCGCCTTGCTGCGTGACCTCGACAAGTTGCTGGCCCAGGAAACCGGTCTGCCGGTGATCGTCGCCGAAGACCCGCTGACCTGCGTTGCTCGCGGCGGTGGCCGTGCATTGGAAATGATGGATAAACACACCATGGATCTGCTCTCCAGCGAATAAGTCGCCGGATTGCCTCTATGCTGTTGAGCGCGCAGGCGGCACTTTGCAGTGCTGCCTGTTCGCGTTTATCTTCTGTCAGTTTTCATCCAGGCCGGTTTGAAGCCGTATGAATAAAGAGAACATTTGCCTGGGAGGAGCGGCTTATTAAACCGCTTTTCACCAAGGGTCCATCGTTGGGCGTGCGCTTGTTGGTGCTGGTCGTGCTATCGGTCGCGCTGATGGTGGTCGATGCCCGCTTTACGCTGCTCAAACCGGTGCGCAGCCAGATGTCGCTGGTGCTGATGCAGTCCTACTGGATCACCGACCTGCCGCAGCGGCTGTTCGAAGGCGTGGCCAGCCAGTTTGGCAGCCGGACCGAACTCGTCGCCGAAAACGAAAAACTCAAGAGCGAAAACCTGCTGTTGCAGGGGCGCATGCAAAAGCTCGCATCCCTGACGGAGCAGAACGTTCGCCTGCGCGAATTGCTCAATTCTTCGGCTCTGGTCAATGAAAAGGTCGAAGTGGCCGAATTGATCGGCATGGACCCCAATCCCTTCACCCATCGCATCATCATCAACAAAGGTGAGCGTGATGGCGTGGTCCTCGGCCAGCCGGTGCTCGATGCCCGTGGTCTGATGGGGCAGGTGGTCGAGCTGATGCCTTATACCTCCCGTGTCCTGCTGCTGACCGACTCGACCCACAGCATTCCGGTCCAGGTCAACCGCAATGGCCTGCGGGCGATTGCCAGCGGTACCGGTAACCCGGAACGTCTCGAACTGCGTCACGTGGCGGACACCGCCGACATCAAGGAAGGCGATCTGCTGGTCAGCTCCGGCCTGGGTCAGCGTTTCCCGGCGGGTTACCCGGTGGCCACGGTCAAGGAAGTGCTGCACGACACCGGCCAGCCATTCGCCGTCGTCCGCGCCGTACCGACTGCCGCGCTCAACCGCAGTCGTTACCTGCTGTTGGTGTTCAGCGACAGTCGCACCGCGGAAGAGCGCGCCAATGACGCCGCGCAGGCCCAGGAAGCACTGGATGCGCAGGGCGGTGGTCCGATGTTGCCGGCGAGCATGCCGAAGCCCGCGCTGGTTCCGGCTGCCGCGGCGGCACCCGCTGCTCCGGCGACTCCGGCGGCGCCTGCAGCACCGGCAGCGGCCCCGGCGGCCACGCCGGCAAAACCTGCCGCGACCCATTCCGCTGCGTCCAAGCCGCCAGCCAAGCCTGCCGCAACGCAACCCGCCAAGCCTGCGGCCAAACCGCCTGTCTCTGCGCCGGCTCACACGGAGAGAGAAGAATAATGGTCGGTGTCAAAGCCTCCCGTAACGGCTGGATCGTCTGGCTGACCTTCGCCATCGGCATGCTGCTCAGCGTCTCGCCGTTGCCGCAATTCATGGAAATCCTCCGGCCGCTGTGGCTTGGTCTGCTGCTGGCGTTCTGGGCCCTGGCCCTGCCGCAGAAGATCGGCATGGTCACCGCCTGGTGCCTGGGCCTGGCTGAAGATGTGCTGTACGGCACATTGCTGGGCCAGAACGCATTGATCCTGACCCTCATCACCTACCTGGTGCTGGCGCTGCAACAACGCATGCGGATGTTCCCGATGTGGCAGCAGAGTCTGGTGATCCTGGTGATCTTCGGTCTGGCGCAGCTCGTTCAACTCTGGCTCAGCGCCCTGACCGGCAACCGTCAGCCGACGCTGGCGCTGGTATTGCCGGCACTGGTCAGCGCCTTGCTCTGGCCATGGATCAGCTTCGGTTTGCGTGGATTGCGTCGCCGCTACAAAATCAACTGATTCGGTCAGGCATTTGCCCGCACCTCGACAAGGGAGATGTCTTGATGAAATCGCTTTACCTTGCCTCAGGCTCGCCACGTCGGCGTGAACTGCTCACGCAGATCGGCGTGCCGTTCACCGCCGTCAGTGCGGACATCGATGAAACCCCTCTGAATCACGAATCCCCATCGGCCTACGTCGAACGTCTGGCGCGCGGCAAGGCTGCGGCCGGCCGCGATGTCGTGGTGTCCGATGCGCCGTTCTGCGTGCTGGGCGCCGACACCGCCGTAGTGCTCGAAGGCAAAATTCTCGGCAAACCGGTTGATGAAGCTGATGCTTGCGCCATGCTGAAGATATTGTCCGGGCGAGAGCACCAGGTCCTGACCGCCATTGCCGTGCTCGATGGCGACCGCTGCGAGTCGCGGGTCGTCACCAGCAACGTGCTTTTTCGGCAAATCGGCAGTGACGAGGCTGCAGCCTACTGGGCCAGCGGTGAGCCGCGGGACAAGGCCGGTGGTTATGGGATTCAAGGCCTGGGCGCGGTGTTCGTCGCCGCGCTCAATGGAAGTTACTCGGCGGTGGTTGGATTGCCGCTGTGCGAAACCGCGCAACTGCTGGGCCATTTCGGCATACCCTGTTGGCAAACCCCAGCCGCGCGCTGAGCGCCGTGCTGAACAGATGCGGCCACTATCGTGAACATGCCTGAACGAGACCCTGCCATGAGTGAAGAGATCCTGATCAACATCACGCCGATGGAATCACGCGTGGCGGTGGTCGAAAACGGTGTGCTGCAAGAGGTTCATGTCGAACGAACGCAAAAACGCGGCATCGTCGGCAATATCTATAAAGGCAAAGTCATCCGGGTCTTGCCGGGGATGCAGGCGGCTTTTGTCAATATCGGCCTGGACCGTGCGGCGTTCATCCATGCTTCGGAGATTTCCCTGCGCGAAGGTCCGGCGGTGGAGAGCATTGGCGCGCTGGTGCATGAAGGCCAGAGCTTGGTGGTGCAGGTCACCAAGGATCCGATCGGCTCCAAGGGCGCGCGCCTGACGACCCAGTTGTCGATTCCGTCGCGTTATCTGGTGTACATGCCGCGCACCTCACACGTCGGCATTTCCCTGAAGATCGAAGACGAAGCCGAGCGGGATCGCCTGAAACAGGTTGTCACCGATTGCGTCGCCAAAGAAGGCATCAAGGAGGCCGGCGGTTTTATCCTGCGCACAGCGGCCGAAGGTGCCGGTGGTGATGAAATCCTCATGGACATCCGCTACCTGCGCAGGCTCTGGGACCAGATTAGCGAGCAGATCAAAACCATCAGCGCGCCTAGCGTGATCTACGAAGATCTCGGCCTGGCACTGCGTACCCTGCGCGACCTGGTGAGCCCGAAGATCGAGAAAATTCGCATCGACTCGCGGGAAACCTTCCAGAAAACCACGCAGTTCGTCGCCGAGCTGATGCCGGAAATCGCCGATCGTCTGGAACACTACCCCGGCGAGCGGCCAATCTTCGACCTGTACGGCGTCGAAGACGAAATCCAGAAAGCCCTGGAGCGCAAAGTCCCGTTGAAGTCCGGCGGTTACCTGGTGGTCGATCCGGCGGAAGCCATGAGCACCATCGACGTCAACACCGGCGCATTCGTCGGTCACCGCAATCTTGAAGAGACCATCTTCAAGACCAACCTCGAGGCCGCCACCGCCATCGCTCGCCAACTGCGCCTGCGCAATCTGGGCGGGATCATCATCATCGACTTCATCGACATGGAAGATGAAGAGCATCAGCGCCAGGTCCTGCGCACCCTCGAGAAACAGCTGGAGCGCGATCACGCCAAGACCAACATCATCGGCATCACCGAGTTGGGCCTGGTGCAGATGACCCGCAAGCGCACCCGCGAAAGTCTCGAGCAGATCCTCTGCGAGCCATGCACCAGCTGTCAGGGGCGCGGCAAGCTGAAGACGCCGGAGACGATTTGCTACGAAATTTTCCGCGAAATCCTCCGCGAAGCTCGCGCCTATCAGGCGGAAGGCTATCGTGTATTGGCGAACCAGAAAGTCGTCGATCGCCTGCTCGACGAAGAGTCGGGCAACGTTGCCGAGCTTGAAGGTTTCATCGGACGCACCATTCGGTTTCAGGTAGAAACCATGTATTCCCAGGAACAATACGACGTGGTGCTGCTCTGATACGCGGCGTCACCACTTATCCTGCACGGCTGGCCTCAGCTTTTTGCAAAACTTTTGCCATGGGAGCCAACTGACATGGAGCGTCTGACACGCATTTTGGCCGCACTGACCCGCTGGGGTCTGGGCCTGTGCGCGTTGGTTTTGGTGTTGATGGCGCTGTACGTCAGTCTTGGTCGGGAATTGGCGCCGCTGGTCGCCGAATACCGTACCGAAGTCGAAACCCGGGCCACAGAGGCCTTGGGCATGCCGCTGCAGATCGGCGAATTGAAAGGCACCTGGAGCGGCTTCGCGCCGATCGTCTCGGCTCACGATGTGACGGTGGGCGAGGGAGCCAATGCCCTGCATCTGGAGAATGTGCGCGCAGTACCCGACTTGTGGGCCAGCCTGATGGCTCGTGAAATCCGTATTGCCCACTTGGCGCTCAATGGCCTGAAGATCAGCCTCAAGGAGGGCGATGACGGCGAGTGGGCGCTCGAAGGTCTGCCGGTCGTCAAGGACGACGAGCCCCTCGATCCGGAGCAACTGCTCAATCGCATGCAAATGATCCAGCAACTGTCGGTCCTCGACAGCCAGGTCACCTTGCAGCCGTGGGGTGAATCACCCCTGACTCTGACTTACGTTGGCCTGAATCTGAAAACCGGTGCCTCTCGCCAGCGCCTCGACGCCCGTCTGACCCTGCCCGATGGCCAGCCATTGGCCATGAACCTGCGCACCCGCATCCGGGCCAGTCAGTGGAAGGACGGCGAGGCCGAGGTTTACCTGAGCCTGCCACAGAGCGACTGGTCGAAATGGTTGCCCGAGCGCGTCAGTCAGCAATGGAATTTTTCCGAAATCAAGGCCGGCGGCGAACTGTGGGCGAGCTGGGGCAAAGGCTTGCTGCAAAGTGCAGCGGTGCGCCTGAACGCACCGCAACTCAAGGGCGCCTATGCCGACCGCAAGCCGGTCAAGATCGATAACCTGGCGCTGAACGGCTATTTCCAGCGCAGCGACGAAGGCATGTTGGTAACCCTGGATTCCCTTGCGATGAGCCTTGGCAAAACCCGCTGGGAATCCCGTCTGCAAGTCAAACAGACCGTCGCCAGCGACAAGGGCGAAGAGCTCTGGCACCTGCAGGCCGATCGTCTGGACCTGACGCCGCTTACCCCCTTGCTCAACGCCCTGGCGCCTTTGCCGGAAGGCTTTGCCACGGTGGTCGAGCGCCTGAAAGTCCAGGGCGGGTTGCGCAATGTGCTGGTCGACATTCGGCCCAATGCCACCGACGACAGCAAATTCAGCTTCGCCGCCAACCTCGAACAGGTGGGTTTCGACGCCTATCACGGCGCGCCGGCGGCCCGAAACGTGACGGGCAGCATCAGCGGCGATCTGGGCCATGGCGAACTGCGCATGGATACCAAGGATTTCATGCTGCACCTGGACCCGATTTTCGCCAAACCCTGGAATTACCTGCAGGCCAATGCGCGCCTGACCTGGAAGCTCGACAAGGAAGGTTTCACCCTGATTGCGCCCTACCTGAAAGTGCTGGGCGAGGAGGGCAAGATCGCCGGCGACTTCCTGATTCGGCTGCATTTCGATCACACCCAGGAAGACTACATGGACCTGCGGGTCGGCATGGTGGACGGTGACGGGCGCTATACCGCCAAGTACCTGCCGGCGGTGCTGAGCCCGGCGCTTGACGAATGGTTGCGCACAGCGATTCTCAAGGGCGCGGTGGACGAGGGCTTCTTCCAGTACCAAGGATCGTTGAATCATGACGCGACGCCCGAGTCGCGCAGCATCAGCCTGTTTTTCAAAGTTCATGACGCCGAGCTGGCGTTCCAGCCCGGCTGGCCCCATGTCAGCAAGGTGACCGGCGATGTGTTCGTCGAAGACAGTGGCGTGCGGGTCCTGGCCAGCAAGGGGCAATTACTCGATACCCGGGTCAGCGACGTCTACGTCAATATTCCTCATGTGCCGGACGGACAGACCGTTCGCCTGTTCCTCGACGGCGGATTCTCCGGCGGATTGGGTGATGGCCTGAAAATCCTCAAGGAAGCGCCAATCGGCACCGCTGAAACCTTCGCCGGCTGGGAAGGCGAGGGTGAGCTACAGGGCAAGTTGAAGCTGGATATTCCGCTGGCCAAGGGCGAGCAGCCGAAGATTCTGGTCGACTTCAAGACCGCCAAGGCCCGCCTGAAACTGCCTGAACCTCCGCTGGAGCTGTCTCAGCTCAAAGGCGATTTCCGCTTCGATAGCAACAAGGGCCTGAGCGGGCAGAACATCACCGCTCGAGCCTTCGACAGGCCGGTGAGCGCGCAGATTTTCGCTGATGGCAGTCCAGGAAAACTCAAGACCCGGGTTACTGCCTCGGGTCAGGTTGAAGTGAAGAAACTCACCGACTGGCTGAGCGTCACCCAACCGCTGCCGGTCAGCGGCCTTATCCACTATCAACTGCAACTGACCCTGGGCGGTGCCGATAGCCAGTTGATGGTCAGTTCCAATCTCAAGGGCGTTGCGGTTGATCTGCCAGTACCGTTCGGCATGACCGCTGAGGCCGGACGTGACACGACCTTCCGCATGACCCTCCAAGGTCCGGAGCGACGCTATTGGGTGAATTACGGCGAACTGGCCAACTTCACCTTCGCCGCGCCGACCGGCAATTTCGCTGACGGCCGTGGCGAGTTGTTCCTGGGCAACGGCGAGGCTGTGCTGCCCGGCGCCAAAGGCTTGCGTATCCGTGGCGTGCTGTCGGAACTGGACGTCGGCCCCTGGCAGGATCTGGTCAGCAAATATGCCGGCAACGATCCCGGCGGCAGTGCCAAGCAGTTACTCAGCGGTGCCGATTTCAAGGTCGACAAGCTCACGGCGATGGGCACCACGCTGGATCAGGCGTCTGTTCAGCTGACGCGCAAACCGTCGGCCTGGGCCTTGCAACTCGACAGCCAGCAGGTCAAGGGTAATGCCAGTCTTCCTGATGCGAAGGCCGCTCCGATCGTGATCAACCTGCAAACCGTGCGACTGCCGGCGCCAGATCCGACGGTACTGGCCGATGAGAACTCCCCGGATCCGCTGGCGTCGGTGGATCCCACCAAAATTCCCGCGCTGGATATCGCCATCAATCAGTTGTTCCAGGGTAACGACCTCGTGGGCGCCTGGTCGTTGAAAGTGCGTCCGACGCCGAAGGGCATTGCCCTCAATTCGCTGAACCTGGGTCTCAAAGGCATTTCGTTGCAGGGTAATGGCGGCTGGGAGGGCACACCGGGAGCCAGCAGCAGTTGGTACAAGGGGCGGATCAGTGGCAACAATCTTGCCGATGTCCTCAAGGGCTGGGGTTTTGCGCCGAGCGTCACCAGTAAGGATTTTCACATGGATGTCGATGGAAACTGGCCAGGCTCCCCGGCCTGGCTGGCGACCAAACGGTTCTCGGGCACGCTCGATGCCTCGCTCCATGAAGGCCAGTTCGTCGAGGTCGAAGGCAGTGCCCAGGCCCTGCGGGTGTTTGGCCTGCTCAACTTCAACTCCATTGGCCGCCGCCTGCGCCTGGACTTCTCCGATCTGTTCGGCAAAGGCCTGAGCTACGACCGGGTCAAGGGCCTGCTGGTAGCGACCAACGGCGTATACGTCACCCGTGAACCGATTCGCGTGACCGGCCCATCCAGCACCCTCGAACTCAACGGCACCCTGAACATGGTGGCCGATCAGATCGACGCGAAACTGCTGGTGACCTTGCCGGTGACCAACAACCTGCCGATCGCCGCATTGCTTGTCGGTGCACCGGCGGTCGGTGGCGCGTTGTTCCTGATCGACAAATTGATCGGCGACCGCGTGTCCCGTTTCGCCAGCGTGAAATACACGGTCAAAGGGCCGTGGAAAGATCCGAAAATCACCTTCGACAAGCCTTTTTGAAAACCCGATCCCCGGACCTATGGAGTAGCATGGCCCTGACGCCACCGCCCCCTGTAGGAGCGAGTACGCTCGCGATGGACTTCAAAGCACCGCGGGGCATCAGGCTACCAGCGTTATCGTTCACGACCATCGCGAGCATGCTCGCTCCTACAGGTCCCGTCTCAAGGAAAAGGTCATGTCTTTAGCCGTGATTCAAATGGTCAGCCAGAGCGATGTGCTGGCCAACCTGGCCCAGGCTCGACAGCTGCTCGAGCAGGCTGCGGCCGGTGGCGCAAAGCTGGCGGTGCTGCCGGAAAACTTCGCCGCCATGGGCCGTCGCGATGTCGCCGACATCGGCCGCGCCGAAGCGCTGGGCGAAGGTCCGATCCTGCCCTGGTTGAAACAGGCCGCACGTGACCTCAAGTTATGGATAGTCGCCGGCACTTTGCCTTTGCCGCCTGCGGATCAGCCGGAGGGCAAATCCCATGCCTGCTCGTTGCTGGTCGATGATCAGGGGCAAACGGTCGCACGCTACGACAAGCTGCACCTGTTCGACGTGGACGTTGCCGACAATCGCGGGCGTTATCGCGAATCCGATGACTATGCTTATGGCAGTGGGGTGGTAGTGGCGGACACGCCGGTCGGACGAGTGGGCCTGACGGTCTGCTACGACTTGCGCTTCCCCGAGCTCTACAGCGAATTGCGTGCCGCCGGTGCGGAAATCATCACCGCACCGTCGGCCTTTACCGCCGTGACCGGCGCCGCGCACTGGAATGTGCTGATTCGCGCGCGGGCCATCGAGACCCAGTGCTACGTGCTCGCGGCCGCACAGGGCGGGACGCATCCGGGGCCGCGGGAAACCTTTGGCCATGCGGCGATCGTCGATCCCTGGGGCCGGGTACTGGCGCAACAGGATCAAGGCGAGGCCGTGCTGCTGGCCGAGCGCGACAGCAGCGAACAGGCGTCCATCCGGGCGCGGATGCCGGTGTCCAGTCACCGGCGCTTTTTCTCGCAGGGCGCCCAGCGACCTGCATCAGAACGACGAATTTAAGGCGTAAAGCATATGAGCGAGTTGTTGTCCTCAGTCAGTGAACACCTCCTGGCGCCTGGTGGCGTAACCATCGAAAGCCTGCAAGGCGTACTCGGCGACCTGGCCGGCCCGGGTATCGATGCCGCCGACCTGTATTTCCAGGGGCAGATCTCCGAGTCCTGGGCGCTGGAAGACGGCATCGTCAAGGAAGGCAGTTTCAACCTTGACCAGGGCGTCGGCGTACGCGCGCAGTCCGGCGAAAAAACCGGTTTCGCCTACAGCAATGCAATCACCCTCGAAGCCTTGGGCGCAGCGGCCCGTGCCGCGCGCTCGATTTCCCGTGCCGGTCAGAACGGCACCGTCCAGGCGTTCAGCACCCAGGATGTTGCGCAGTTGTACGCGCCGGACAATCCCCTGGAGGTGCTGACCCGCGCCGAGAAAGTCGAGCTGCTCAAGCGCATCGATGCCGCCACACGCGCACTTGATCCGCGCATCCAGCAAGTCACCGTGAGCATGGCCGGCGTCTGGGAGCGGATTCTGGTGGCGTCCACCGACGGCGGTCTGGCGGCGGATGTGCGGCCGCTGGTGCGCTTCAACGTCAGCGTGATCGTCGAGCAGAACGGCCGTCGCGAACGTGGTGGCCACGGCGGTGGCGGTCGTACCGATTACCGCTATTTCCTCGCCGAAGACCGCGCCATGGGCTATGCCCGCGAAGCGCTGCGTCAGGCGTTGGTCAACCTCGAAGCCATTCCGGCGCCGGCCGGCACCTTGCCGGTGGTTCTCGGTTCCGGCTGGTCGGGCGTTCTGCTGCACGAAGCGGTCGGCCATGGCCTGGAAGGCGACTTCAACCGCAAGGGCAGTTCGGCCTACAGCGGGCGCATGGGCGAAATGGTTGCGTCCAAGCTGTGCACCATCGTCGATGACGGCACACTGGCCGGTCGTCGCGGTTCCCTGAGCGTCGACGACGAAGGCACCCCGACCGAGTGCACCACGCTGATCGAAAACGGCGTGCTCAAGGGCTACATGCAGGACAAGCTCAACGCGCGCCTGATGGGCGTGGCCCGCACCGGTAACGGCCGTCGCGAATCCTACGCGCACTTGCCGATGCCGCGCATGACCAATACCTACATGCTCGGCGGCGAAAGCGATCCGGCGGAAATCATCGCCTCGGTCAAGAAGGGCATCTACTGCGCCAACCTCGGCGGTGGTCAGGTGGACATCACCAGCGGCAAGTTCGTGTTCTCCACCAGCGAGGCCTACCTGATCGAAGACGGCAAAATCACCGCGCCGGTCAAGGGCGCGACGCTGATCGGCAACGGTCCGGAAGCCATGAGCAAAGTGTCGATGGTCGGCAACGATCTGTCGCTGGACAGTGGCGTGGGCACGTGTGGCAAGGATGGGCAGTCGGTGCCGGTGGGTGTCGGTCAGCCAACGCTGAAGATTGATGCGATCACCGTGGGTGGCACGGGGTCGTAAGGGAAGGAGCTGCGGGTGAATCGCCTGGCGATTCACCCGGTCCGAGATTTAACGCAGACCGCGTTGAGTCTCGTCCAGCTCACGGATGTACTTGAAGATTTTACGGCTCGAAGCAGGAGGCTTGTTTTGCGCAACCTCGTGCTGGGCCTGACGAATCAGGGAGCGCAGCTGCTGGCGATCGGCGTCCGGGTATTCGACTACGAATTTTTCCAGAACCGCGTCATCACCGGCAATCAGGCGATCGCGCCAGCGTTCCAGGTTATGGAAGCGCTCGTTGTACTGGCGAGTGGAGGCATCGAGTTGATCGAGCAGAACCAGAATGGCGTCAGTGTCCTGATCGCGCATCAGTTTGCCGATGAATTGAAGGTGCCGTTTACGCGCGATGTGCGCGGTGTGCTTGGGCGCATCGGCCAGGGCCCGGCGCAAGGCGTCGGTCAAGGGCAGTTTTGCCAGCAGGTCAGGCTTGAGCGTCGTGAGGCGCTCGCCAAGGTCAACCAGAGCATGCAGCTCGCGTTTGACCTGGGATTTGCTTTTTTCTCCCGTATCGAGGGAGTCGTCGTAAGAATCAACCATGGTGGCCGTCCGCAAAGAAACGCCGCCATGATAACCAGTCGGGGGCCGCTTGTCCGGCCCGGTCGCTCGATGACCGTTACCGAAAGCAGAATTTGAGTGGAGAACAGCATGAGTGCAGTTGAAAGAGTCGGCCCACAAGCATTGCCGGCACTGCAGGAACAGGTCGAGCAGATCATCGCTGAGGCCAAGCGTCAGGGTGCCAGTGCCTGTGAAGTGGCGGTGTCCCTGGAGCAGGGGCTGTCGACTTCGGTGCGTCAGCGCGAGGTCGAAACCGTCGAGTTCAACCGCGATCAGGGCTTCGGCATCACCTTGTATGTCGGCCAGCGCAAGGGCTCGGCCAGCACCTCGGCCAGCGGCCCTGACGCCATTCGCGAAACCGTCGCCGCCGCTCTGGCCATCGCCAAACACACCTCTGAAGACGACGCCTCGGGCCTGGCCGACGCCGCGCTGATGGCTCGGGATCTTCATGATTTCGACCTGTTCCACGCCTGGGACATCACCCCGGAACAAGCCATCGAGAAAGCCTTGCTCTGCGAAGCCGCGGCCTTCGATGCCGACGCGCGGATCAAGAACGCCGACGGCACCACCTTGAGCACGCATCAGGGTTGCCGCGTCTACGGCAACAGCCACGGCTTCATCGGCGGCTACGCCTCGACCCGTCACAGCCTGAGCTGCGTGATGATCGCGGAGGCCGATGGCCAGATGCAGCGCGATTACTGGTATGACGTTAACCGCATTGGCAATTTGCTGGCGGACCCGGTGAGCATCGGCCAGCGTGCTGCGCAACGGGCGGCGAGCCGTCTGGGCGCGCGTCCGGTGCCGACCTGCGAAGTGCCAGTGCTGTTTTCCGCAGAACTGGCCGGTGGTTTGTTTGGCAGTTTCCTGTCGGCGATTTCCGGCGGCAGTCTTTATCGCAAGTCGTCGTTCCTCGAAGGCACCCTGGGGCAGAAGCTGTTCCCGGAATGGCTGACTCTCGACGAGCGTCCACACCTGATGCGCGCCCTGGGCAGTGCGGCGTTCGACGGTGATGGCCTGGCCACTTACGCCAAGCCGTTCGTCGAAAATGGCGAGCTGGTGTCCTACATCCTCGGGACCTATTCCGGTCGCAAACTCGGCATGCCGAGTACCGCCAACGCCGGTGGCGTACACAACCTGTTCGTGACCCATGGCGATGAAGACCAGGCGGCATTGATTCGCCGCATGGGTCGCGGCCTGCTGGTGACCGAGCTGATGGGACAGGGGCTGAACATGGTCACCGGCGACTACTCGCGCGGTGCGGCGGGGTACTGGGTCGAGAACGGCGAAATCCAGTTCGCGGTGCAGGAAGTGACCATCGCCGGCAACATGCGCGACATGTTCAAGCAGATCGTAGCGGTGGGGAATGACCTGGAGCTGCGCAGCAACATTCGTACAGGGTCGGTGCTGATCGAGCGGATGATGGTCGCCGGCAGCTAAACCTCCTCGCTGTACAAAAAAGGCGCGCCACCCATCGGGTGGCGCGCCTTTTTTATTGGCCGAAAACGAAACCCTGTGGGAGCGAGCCTGCTCGCGATAGCGGTCTGTCAGCCGACGCCTGTGTTGAATGATCAATCGCATCGCGAGCAGGCTCGCTCCCACAATGATTCCTCTGATCCGTGCGGGGTTGTTTTGGTTCTCATTATCATCTAATAATAAATCTCATTATCGAATGAGCCCGGATCATGAGTTCTGCCTTGCACGAGCAGCCCTACCTCGAAAACTGGCGCTGGATGAGTCGCCAGATCCGTTGCGCGATGGATCCCGACGAACCCCGCCTGATCGAACATTACCTGGCCGAAGGCCGGTATCTGGCGTGTTGCACGGCCACCTCTGCCTGGACCGTCGCTGAAACCTCTTTCCGCTTGTTGCTCGACACGGCCGCCGATGTGGCGCTGCCCTGGCACTGGCGCACCTACTGCCTGGATCAAGCCTGGCGCCCGCTGCGCGAGCTGGAACGCCTCTCCCTCTGCAAATGCCGGCTCAAACGCTGGCAGAGCTACACCTGGCAACTGGCGACCTGCGAGTTGCAACCCTCCATCCCTCTTATCGAACTGGTGCAAGGATTTACAGATGACCAAGACACGTATTGAGCGCGACAGCATGGGCGAGCTTCAGGTCCCGGAAGACGCCCTCTACGGTGCACAGACCCAACGTGCTGTGGATAACTTCCCGATCAGCGGCAAGCCGATGCCGGAGCAATTCATTCGAGCGCTGATCCTGGCCAAGGCTGCGGCAGCCCGGGCCAACATCGAGCTCAAGCAGATCAGCCCGTCCCAGGGCAAAGCCATCGTCGATGCGGCGCAAGGTCTGCTCGAAGGCGATTTCATGCAGCACTTCCCGGTGGATATCTTCCAGACCGGTTCCGGCACCAGTTCCAACATGAACGCCAACGAAGTGATCGCCACCCTTGCCAGCCGCCTGCTGGGCGAGCCGGTGAACCCGAACGATCACGTCAACTGCGGCCAGAGCAGCAACGACATCATCCCGACCACCATCCACGTCAGCGCCGCGCTGGCCTTGCACGAGCAGTTGCTGCCGGCCCTGAACGGCCTGGTGCAGGTAATCGAACAAAAGGCCGGGCAAGTGCATCACCACGTAAAGACCGGCCGCACCCATCTGATGGATGCCATGCCCGTGCGCCTGAGCCAGGTGCTCAACGGTTGGGCGCAGCAGCTCAAGGCCAACATCGGTCATCTGCAAGGCCTGCAGCCAAGCCTGCAATCCCTGGCGCAGGGCGGCACGGCGGTGGGCACCGGGATCAATGCGCATCCCGAGTTCGCGGCGCGTTTCAGCCAGCAGTTGAGCCAACTGACCAAGGTGGAATTCACCCCGGGCGTGGACCTGTTTGCCCTGATCGGTTCCCAGGACACCGCCGTCGCGGTTTCCGGTCAGCTCAAGGCGACCGCAGTCTCGCTGATGAAAATTGCCAACGATCTGCGCTGGATGAACTCCGGTCCCTTGGCCGGTCTGGGTGAAATCGAACTCGAAGCGCTGCAACCAGGCTCTTCGATCATGCCGGGCAAGGTCAATCCGGTGATCCCGGAAGCCACCGCCATGGTCGCCGCCCAGGTGATCGGCAACGACACGGTCATCACCATCGCCGGCCAGTCGGGCAACTTCGAGCTGAACGTGATGCTGCCGATCGTCGCCCAGAACCTGCTGAGCAGCATCGAGTTGCTCGCCAACGCCAGCCGCCTGCTCGGTGAAAAGGCCATTGCCAGCTTCAAGGTCAACGAGTCCCGTCTCAAGGAAGCCCTGTCGCGCAACCCGATTCTGGTGACCGCGCTGAACCCGATCATCGGCTACCAGAAGGCCGCGGAGATCGCGAAGAAGGCCTACGCCCAGGGGCGCCCGGTGATCGATGTCGCGCTGGAATACACCGACCTGTCCCGCAGCCAGCTGGAAGAGCTGCTCAACCCGGAAAAACTCACCGCAGGCGGCGTGTAAAACCCCGCTGCCGCCTTGGAGGTACACCATGGAGCACTGGAAACGTACGATCGAAAGAGCCAATCGTTTTTTCATGCAGGGTGAACTGGTCGATGCTCGCGAGGCTTACTTGCAGGCGTTGGCCCTGGCTCAGGTGCTGTTCGAGCGCTGGGCGAATGCCGATGAAGCGGTGGCGGCCTGCGTGATTTCCCATCACAACCTGGCGGACCTGCATCTGCGTCTGAATCAGCCGGAGGAGAGCGCCGAATACCTGTGCGCCATCCACCAGCGGCTGTTGCAGACCATGCAGGACTCGCGGTTGCCGCAAGCCTTGCGCGAAGCCGCGTTGCGTCAGAGCAGCAAGACCTATGTCGAACTGCTGAATTTCATCAGCGAACACGGCGAATACCCGCGCACCCATCGCTTGCTGCACATCGATGCCGCTTCGCCTGCGCCTCACCATCATGGAGTTCATTGAAATGGCTTTTACCTTGCCTGCCTTGCCGTACGCCTACGACGCCCTGGAACCGCACATCGATGCGCAGACCATGGAGATTCACTACACCAAGCATCACCAGACCTACATCAACAACCTGAACGCCGCGGTCGAAGGCACCGAGTTCGCCGAATGGCCCGTGGAAAAACTGGTCGCCGCCGTGCAGCAACTGCCGGAGAAACTGCGTGCAGCGGTGATCAATCAGGGCGGCGGTCACGCCAACCATTCGCTGTTCTGGGAAGTCATGGCGCCCCACGGCGGCGGCAAGCCCGAAGGCGCTTTGGCCAAGGCCATCGACGAGCAACTGGGCGGTCTGGACAGTTTCAAGGAGGCCTTCACCAAGGCGGCGCTGACCCGCTTCGGCAGTGGTTGGGCCTGGCTGAGCGTCACACCGCAGAAGACTCTGATAGTGGAAAGCAGCGGTAACCAGGACAGCCCGTTGATGAATGGCAACACACCGATTCTCGGTCTGGATGTCTGGGAACACGCTTACTACCTGCGATATCAGAATCGCCGTCCGGAATACATCAGCGCGTTTTACAACGTGATCAACTGGCCCGAAGTCGCTGCGCGCTATCAGGCTGCTTTGAATTAAGTCCACCCGCACACAATCCAAGGCTGAATATGGGCACTGAAACACTGGCGATCGGAAGTGGACGAATGTTTCGTTACGCGTTTGGATCGCTGTTAGTGCTGGCGGGCATGAGCTTGCTGGTGGCGCACGGGCTGGAGTGGCTGAATCTGGAGCCGAGGTTGTCGAGGGCACTGCAGGGCGGTGCTATCTGCGCCCTCGGCACCGCGCTCGGGGCGTTGCCGGTACTGGTGATTCGGCGCATGCCCCAAGCGCTCAGCGATACGTTGTTGGGATTTGGCGCCGGCGTGATGCTGGCGGCGACCGCGTTCTCGTTGATCGTGCCCGGCATTGCCGCGGCGGAAAAACTCGGCATGACGCCGTGGGGCGCCAGTGGCCTGATCTGTTTCGGCATCATGCTCGGCGCGTTCGGTCTGTTCCTGGTCGATCGCAAGGTGTCCGGCGCATCCCCGGAAGAGCTCATCGGTACCCTTGAGCGTCCGGTCATTCCGCCACGGATCTGGCTGTTCGTGTTCGCGATCATTGCCCATAACATTCCCGAAGGCATGGCGGTGGGCGTGTCCGCCGGTGGCGGCATGCCGGACGCCGACAGCCTGGCCATGGGCATTGCCCTGCAGGATGTGCCGGAGGGGCTGGTGATTGCTTTGGTATTGGCCGGGGCGGGGATGTCGCGGTTCAAGGCGTTCCTGATCGGTGCGGCGTCAGGTCTGGTCGAACCGGTGTTCGCGCTGTTGTGCGCGTGGTTGGTGAGCCTGGCTGAATTGCTGTTGCCGTTGGGTCTGGCATTGGCGGCGGGGGCGATGTTGCTGGTGGTGACTCACGAAGTCATCCCGGAGTCGCGTCGCAATGGTCACGACAAGCTGGCCAGCCTTGGGTTGTTGATCGGCTTTTGCCTGATGATGGTGATGGATACGGCGTTGGGCTGACTGCACCCTGTAGCAGCCGGACGCAGGCTGCGCCAGCTGCTACAGGGGCTGCGGTGTTATTCGCCTTCGTCGAAATAGTTGTTTATCAAGGCAACCAGCGCATCCATCGCTTCCTGATCCTGCGCACCTTCCGTACTCAGGTGGATCATGGTGCCCTTGCCGGCGGCAAGCATCATCATGGCCATGATGCTTTTGCCGTCCACGGTGGATTCCGGCGTGCGGCCGACCCGGATGGTGCAATCCTTGAATTGGCCGGCGACCCCGACGAATTTTGCAGATGCCCGGGCATGCAGACCCAGTTTGTTGATGATTTCGATTTCCCGAGCAGGCATCGCGATGTGAATCCTTTAGCTGAGGTCGCGGTGGCGGACCTGGACGTTCTTCAAAGATTGCTGCAGGGTCTTGGCCAGCCGTTCGGTCAGATAGACAGAACGGTGATGCCCGCCAGTGCAACCGATGGCAATGGTGACATAGGCGCGATTACTGGCAGCAAAGCGGGGCAACCATTTGAGCAAATAAGTGGATATGTCCTGAAACATCTCTTCAACATCCGGCTGTGCCGCCAGGTACTCGGCAACCGGTAAATCGAGACCGGACTGCGCGCGCAACTCCGGCTTCCAGTAAGGATTGGGCAGGCAGCGCACATCGAACACCAGATCGGCGTCCACCGGCATGCCGCGCTTGAAGCCGAAAGACTCCACCAGGAACGCAGTGCCGGGCTCCGGCTGGTTCAGCAGGCGTAGCTTGATCGAATCGCGCAGCTGATAGAGGTTCAGGTTGGTGGTATCGAGTTTCAGATCTGCCAGGTCGGCAATCGGGTCCAGCAGGATCTTTTCGTCGGTGATCGCTTCAGCGAGCGAGCGGTTGGCATTGCTCAGCGGGTGGCGGCGACGAGTTTCAGAAAAGCGCTTGAGCAGGGTCTCGTCGTCGGCATCCAGGTACAGGACATCGCACTGGATATGCCGGCTGCGGACTTCTTCCAACAACTCCGGGAACCGTGACAAATGGCTAGGCAGGTTGCGGGCGTCGATGGACACCGCCACCAGCGGTTGTAGCAGTTCGGTATGGATCAGCGCGCGTTCGGCCAGTTCAGGCAGCAATCCGGCGGGCAGGTTGTCGATGCAGTAGTAGCCGTTGTCCTCGAGTACATCGAGGGCGGTACTTTTACCTGAGCCGGAGCGGCCGCTGACGATGATCAAGCGCATGGTTACGGCCTGTTTTGCTCGTCCAGGACAACCTGATACAAGGCTTCATTGCTCGGGGCGCTGCGCAGTTTTTCGCGCACATCCTTGCGGTCGAGCATGCTGGCGATCTGGCGCAACAGCTCCAGATGGGCGTCGGTGGCGGCTTCCGGGACCAGCAGGACAAACAGCAGGTCGACCGGGGCGCCATCGATCGCATCGAAATCGATAGGGGCATCCAGGTGCATCAGCGCGCTGATGGGCGAGGTGCAACCCTTGAGGCGGCAATGAGGAATGGCGATGCCGTTGCCAAAACCCGTAGAGCCGAGTTTTTCACGGGCAATCAATGCCTCGAAGACAACTTGCATCTCCAGATCCGGAAAACTGCGGTGGATAAGGTTGGCAATTTGTTCGAGGGCTTTCTTTTTACTGCCTCCCGGCACGTTCACCAGGGAACGGCCGGGGGTCAGGATATTTTCAAGTCGGATCATGGGTAGGGAGTGTTAACGACCGGTAGCGCCCTGGAGGAGGCTCTGGGTCTTTTCCTTATGCTTTTTGAGTTGTTTGTCCAGCTTGTCGGTCAGTGCGTCGATCGCTGCGTACATGTCGGTATGTTCCGCGTTGGCGACCACTTCACTGCCGGGAATATGCAGGGTGGCTTCGATTTTCTGCTTCAGTTTTTCGACCGTCATCGTGACCTGCACGTTGGTGATCTTGTCGAAATGTCGCTCCAATCGATCGAGTTTTTCGCCGATGTAGGTGCGAAGAGGTTCGGTCACTTCCAGTTGGTGTCCACTGATGTTGACTTGCATACAGCTTCTCCTTCGTTGCCAGTGCATAAAGCGGCAGGCACAAATTACCTGCCACTGGAACGCTGTGGCGTGGCCCTACATCAACCGCTTGCGTTCGCTCGAAGGCGCGATCCCGAGGGATTCGCGGTACTTGGCGACGGTGCGGCGAGCCACCTGAATGCCTTGTGCCTCCAGTAAACCAGCGATCTTGCTGTCACTCAACGGCTTTTTCTGATTTTCAGCGGCAACCAGTTTTTTGATGATCGCGCGGATCGCCGTGGACGAGCATTCTCCGCCTTCAGAGGTGCTGACGTGGCTGGAGAAAAAGTATTTCAGCTCGTAGATGCCCCGAGGGGTATGCATGAATTTCTGGGTGGTCACCCGGGAAATCGTCGACTCGTGCATGCCCACCGCTTCGGCGATGTCGTGCAGGACCAGCGGCTTCATGGCCTCGTCGCCGTACTCCAGGAAGCCGCGCTGATGCTCGACGATCTGGGTGGCCACTTTCATCAGGGTTTCGTTGCGGCTCTGCAGGCTCTTGATGAACCAGCGGGCTTCCTGCAACTGATTGCGCATGAAGGTGTTATCGGCGCTGGTGTCGGCGCGGCGCACGAAACCGGCGTACTGGGCGTTGACCCGCAGCCGAGGCACCGACTCCTGGTTGAGTTCCACCAGCCAGCGCTCGTTGTCCTTGCGCACGATCACGTCGGGCACCACGTATTCGGCTTCGGTGGACTCGATCTGCGAGCCCGGACGCGGGTTGAGGCTCTGGACCAGTTCGATCACCTGGCGCAGCTCGTCTTCCTTGAGCTTCATGCGGCGCATCAGCTGGCTGTAATCGCGGCTGCCGAGCAGGTCGATGAAGTCGGTGACCAGGCGCTTGGCTTCGGTCAGCCAAGGGGTCTTGGCGGGCAGCTGGCGCAATTGCAGCAGCAGACACTCGCCCAGGTTGCGGGCGCCGATGCCGGCGGGTTCGAATTGCTGGATGCGGTGCAGGACGGCTTCGATCTCGTCCAGCTCGATGTCGAGTTCCGGATCGAAGGCTTCGTGGATTTCTTCGAGGGTTTCGTCGAGGTAGCCCTGATTGTTGATGCAATCGATCAGGGTCACGGCGATCAGGCGGTCGGTGTCGGACATCGGCGCCAGGTTCAATTGCCACAGCAGATGGCTTTGCAGGCTTTCACCGGCCGACGTGCGGGTGGTGAAGTCCCATTCGTCGTCATCGTTGCTGGGCAGGCTGCTGGCGCTGGTCTGGTAGACATCTTCCCAGGCGGTGTCGACGGGCAGTTCGTTGGGAATGCGTTCGTTCCAGTCACCTTCCTCGAGGTTGTCGACGGTTGGTGCGCTTTCCTGGTAGGAGGGTTCCTGGATTTCCGTGTTTGGCTTCTGTTCGACGTTGTCGGCCATCGGATCGGAGTTGTCGAAGTCGTCGCCTTCTTCCTGGCGTTCGAGCATCGGATTGGACTCCAGGGCCTCCTGGATTTCCTGTTGCAGGTCCAGGGTCGACAATTGGAGCAGGCGGATGGCCTGTTGCAGCTGCGGTGTCATCGTCAGCTGCTGGCCCATTCTCAAGACTAGCGATGGTTTCATGGCAGGGGCTTAACACCTTATTCCGGCGCACATGCGCCATCCACTACAGGGCGCCGAAGCGCCAAACATAAGCAAATTATATGCCTGATATTGCAGTGTTTGCCTAGAGCGCTGTAACAATAAAAAAGTGTTGATTTTTTATCGAGACAAGCGCTCGGTCGACCAGCCTCGCACCAAGGTGCTTATAGGCGGAACTCGTGGCCCAGATACACTTCCTTGACCAGGTCATTGGCCAGGATCGTCTCGGAGTCGCCTTCTGCAATCAACTGCCCATCATTGACGATATAGGCGGTTTCGCAGATGTCCAGCGTCTCGCGGACGTTGTGGTCGGTGATCAGCACGCCAATGCCCTTGGCCTTGAGGTGGTGAATGATCTGTTTGATGTCGCCGACCGAGATCGGGTCCACGCCGGCGAAGGGTTCGTCGAGCAGGATGAACTTGGGGTTGGTGGCCAGCGCACGGGCGATTTCCACGCGGCGACGTTCACCACCGGACAGGCTCATGCCCAGGTTGTCGCGAATGTGGCTGATGTGGAATTCCTGCAGCAGGCTTTCCAGTTCGCGACGACGGCCTGCCTTGTCGAGCTCCTTGCGGGTCTCCAGGATCGCCATGATGTTGTCGGCTACCGAGAGCTTGCGGAAGATCGATGCTTCCTGCGGCAGGTAGCCGATACCGGCTTTGGCGCGACCGTGCATCGGCTGGTGGCTGACGTCCAGGTCGTCGATCAGCACGCGGCCCTGATCGGCTCGTACCAGGCCGACGATCATGTAGAAGCAGGTGGTCTTGCCGGCGCCGTTAGGGCCGAGCAGGCCGACGATCTGACCGCTGTCGATGGACAGGCTGACGTCACGCACGACCTGGCGGCTCTTGTAGCTCTTGGCCAGATGCTGAGCTTTCAGAGTTGCCATTTACGGGGCCTTTTGCTCGTCGGTTTTCTTTTTCGGCTGGATCACCATGTCGATGCGTGGACGCGATTCGGTGACGTTGCTGCCGGTAGCGCGACCGGCGCTGGCCAGCTTCTTGACTGTGTCGTAGACGATTTTCTCGCCCTGGGTGGTGTTGTTGTCCTTGTCGATCACTTTGGCGCGATCGATCAGTACCACGCGGTTCTGCTGAGCGTGGTACTGGATGGTTACACCCCAGCCCTGCACCGGCTTGGGATCGCCCGCGGTCTGCAGTTGTTCGAAGTAAGCCAGGTTGCCCACCGAGGTCACCACGTCGATGTCGCCGTTGGGCGCGCGGGTCATGGTCACTTTATTGCCGGTAACCTTCATCGAACCCTGGGTGATGATCACATCGCCGGTGTAGGTGGCAATGCCGTTCTTGTCGTCCAGCTGGGCATCGTCGGCCTGGATACGGATTGGCTGCTGCTGATCGTTCGGCAGAGCCCAGGCGCTCACGCTTCCCAGTGCTGCGCTCAGACCGAGCAAAATAGGGAGAGTTTTAACGAGCCTCATACTGTCCTCTTACGTTCGATAGCAGGTGAATCCTGCTTTCCTTCAAATACGCTTTCATTCCTACACCGGTCGATACGCCGCCAGCGCCGTCGATTCTAACGGGTTGCTGGGTCTGCGCATATTGCTCCTGAGGGAACACTGTCATGCGGGTGGAAGTGATCAGCACATCACGGTTCTTTTCATCGGTGCGCTTGACGCGCACGTTGTCGATCAGTTCGACCTCGGTGCCACCCGGGTTCACTTCGCCGCGCTCGCTGGTCACGTGCCACGGGAACTCGGTGCCGCGGTACATGTTCAGGTCAGGCTTGGTGACCAGGGTGACGTCGGTGGCCTTCACGTGTTCGGCCTTGTCGGACGTCATTTCGTACTGCACCTTGCCGTCTTCGAGGTATTGCAGGGTGTGAGTATTGGTCGCGTACCAGTCGATCGGGCTTTCGGTGGTCTTGGCCGGTGGCTTGTCGAGGAAGCGTTCCGGGCTGATGTTCCAGTAACCGACTGCGACCAGAATCGCGGCGATAAAGGTCAGCAGCACGGCATTTCGAAGTTTTTTACTAAACATGTTCAGGCTCACAGGTACGCGGCGTTTGCCGCATCGAGGCGGTCCTGGGCGCGCAGGATCAATTCGCAGAACTCGCGGGCGGCACCTTCGCCACCGCGGGCCAGGGTCACGCCGTGAGCGTGTTCGCGCACGAAGCCGGCAGCATTGGCCACCGCCATGCCCAGGCCGACGCGGCGAATCACCGGCAGGTCAGGCAGGTCGTCACCCAGGTAGGCGACCTGTTCATAGCTTAGGTTGAGTTGGCCGAGAAGCTCGTCCAGCACCACCAGTTTGTCTTCGCGACCCTGATACAGGTGGGGGATGCCCAGATTCTTCGCGCGTCTTTCGACTACCGGGGTCTTGCGGCCACTGATGATGGCGGTCTGCACGCCGGCCGCCATCAGCATCTTGATGCCCTGGCCGTCGAGGGTGTTGAAGGTCTTGAATTCGCTGCCGTCTTCAAGGAAGTACAGGCGCCCGTCGGTGAGGACGCCGTCGACGTCGAAAACCGCCAGTTTGATCGCTTTGCCGCGTTGCAACAGTTCGTTGCTCATTTACATGACTCCTGCGCGCAGCAGATCGGAGAGGTTGAAGGCGCCGATCGGGCGATCTTCATCGTCCACGACGACCAGTGCGTTGATTCGGTGATCTTCCATGATTTTCAGCGCTTCGGCGGCGAGCATCTCGGCGCGGGCGGTCTTGCCGTGGGCGGTCATCACTTCGTCGATGGTGACGCTGTGAATGTCGATGGGACGATCCAGGGTGCGACGCAAGTCGCCGTCGGTGAAGATCCCGGCCAGCTTGCCGTCGGCTTCGAGAATGACGGTCATGCCCAAGCCCTTGCGGGTCATTTCCATCAACGCGTCCTTGAGCAGGGTGCCGCGTTGAACCTGCGGCAGCTCCTGCCCGGCATGCATGACGCTTTCCACTTTCAGCAGCAGGCGACGGCCCAGTGCACCGCCCGGATGGGAGAACGCGAAGTCTTCGGCGGTGAATCCGCGAGCGTCCAGCAGCGCCACGGCCAGGGCGTCGCCCATGACCAGTGCGGCGGTAGTCGAGGAGGTAGGCGCCAGGTTCAGCGGGCAGGCTTCATGGCCGACGTTGACATTGAGGTTGACCTCGGCGGCTTTGGACAGCGCAGAGTCAGGGTTGCCGGTCATGCTGATCAGCTGGATGCCCAGGCGCTTGATAAGCGGCAGCAGGGTAATGATTTCGTTGGTGGAGCCGGAGTTCGACAGCGCGAGAATGATGTCGTCGCGAGTGATCATGCCCATGTCGCCATGGCTGGCTTCAGCCGGATGGACAAAAAACGCGGTGGTGCCGGTGCTGGCCAGGGTGGCGGCGATTTTTCTGCCGATATGCCCCGACTTGCCCATGCCGACCACGACCACGCGACCTTTGCTGGCCAGAATCATCTCGCAGGCGCGTACGAAATCCGCGTCGATTTGCGGCATCAAGCCTTGTACGGCTTCGACTTCGAGGCGGATGGTGCGTTGGGCGGACTGAATCAGGTCGCTGGATTGGCTCATGTCAGAAATCGTTTAGCCTGATGAAAAGGCGGCGATTATAGCGGTTATGATCGAAACCCTCACGCTAGTTCGTCGCGCTTTGTCATTCCTTGTGCGGTAAATCCCTCTAAATGAAGGTTTCTGCCTGTCATACCTAAGAATATGACACGGCATTGACCTTGGGCGCCCGGGGTTTGCAGTGATATAGTTCGCCGCCAGTTCGGCCCGCCCGGAGGTATGTGCTTTCGTCAGAAAGTCAGGCGTCCGAGTGAGAGGTTGCATCGCAAGGAGTTTAGATGAGTGCCGATAACGCCTACGCGGTCGAGCTGAAGGGAGTGACCTTCAAGCGCGGTGCGCGCAGCATTTTCAATAACGTCGATATCCGTATTCCGCGCGGCAAGGTCACCGGCATCATGGGACCTTCCGGCTGCGGCAAGACGACGCTTTTGCGGTTGATGGGCGCGCAGCTGCGACCGACCACGGGCGAAGTCTGGGTCAACGGTCAGAACCTGCCGAAGCTCTCGCGCAGCGATCTGTTCGACGCACGCAAGCACATGGGCGTGCTGTTTCAGAGTGGTGCCCTGTTCACCGATCTCGATGTCTTCGAGAACGTCGCGTTTCCGCTACGCGTCCACACCGATCTGCCCGAAGAAATGATTCGTGACATTGTCCTGCTCAAATTGCAGGCCGTGGGTCTGCGCGGGGCGATCGAGTTGATGCCCGATGAGCTGTCCGGTGGCATGAAGCGTCGCGTCGCCCTGGCACGGGCCATCGCGATGGATCCACAGATTCTCATGTACGACGAGCCCTTTGTCGGCCAGGACCCGATCGCCATGGGTGTTCTTGTCCGCCTGATCCGCCTGCTCAACGACGCGCTGGGCATCACCAGCATCGTGGTTTCCCACGATCTGGCCGAAACCGCGAGCATTGCCGACTATATCTATGTAGTGGGCGATGGGCAGGTGTTGGGGCAGGGCACGCCTGAGGAACTGATGAACTCGGATGAGCCGAAAATTCGTCAATTCATGACCGGCGAACCCGATGGCCCGGTTGCGTACCACTTTCCAGCGACGGATTACCGCGCAGATCTTCTGGGGAAGCGCCGCTGATGCGCAGAATTTCACTAATAGAACGCATACGCCGGTTCGGCCAGGCCGGGATCGACACCGTGTCGGTGTTCGGTCGCTCGACCCTGTTCCTGTTTCACGCCTTGCTCGGTCGCGGCGGCATCGGCGGTGCTTTCGGCCTGCTGGTCAAGCAGCTGCACTCCGTTGGCGTGATGTCGCTGGTGATCATCGTGGTTTCCGGGATTTTCATCGGCATGGTGCTGGCGCTGCAGGGCTTCAACATTCTTTCCAGCTACGGTTCGGAGCAGGCGGTCGGGCAGATGGTGGCGCTGACGCTGCTGCGCGAGCTGGGCCCGGTGGTGACGGCACTGCTGTTTGCAGGTCGTGCAGGTTCGGCGCTGACCGCGGAAATCGGCAACATGAAGTCCACCGAGCAGCTGTCCAGCCTGGAAATGATCGGCGTCGATCCGCTCAAGTACATCGTTGCCCCGCGCCTGTGGGCCGGCTTCATTTCCCTGCCGGTGCTGGCGATGATTTTCAGCGTCGTGGGCATCTGGGGCGGTTCGTGGGTGGCCGTCGACTGGCTGGGCGTCTATGAAGGGTCCTACTGGTCGAACATGCAGAACAGCGTGACCTTTGCCGACGATGTGCTCAACGGCATCATCAAAAGCATGGTTTTTGCCTTTGTCGTGACCTGGATCGCCGTATTCCAAGGCTATGACTGCGAGCCCACCTCCGAGGGGATCAGTCGTGCCACCACCAAGACCGTGGTATATGCCTCTCTGGCAGTGCTCGGCCTGGACTTTATTTTGACCGCCTTGATGTTTGGAGATTTCTGATGCAAAACCGCACCCTGGAAATCGGTGTCGGCCTTTTCCTGCTGGCCGGCATCCTGGCTTTGCTGCTGCTGGCCCTGCGGGTCAGTGGTTTGTCCCCGAGCCCGAGCACCGACACTTATAAACTTTATGCCTATTTCGACAATATCGCCGGTTTGACGGTCAGAGCTAAAGTGACCATGGCCGGTGTGACCATCGGCAAGGTCACGGCGATCGATCTGGACCGCGACAGTTTCACCGGTCGAGTGACCATGCAGCTGGAAAAACGGGTGGATAACCTGCCGACCGATTCCACTGCATCTATCCTGACTGCTGGCCTGTTGGGTGAGAAATACATCGGCATCAGTGTGGGTGGCGAAGAAAAACTGCTCGCCGATGGCGGGACCATCCATGACACCCAGTCGTCGCTGGTGCTCGAGGACCTGATCGGTAAATTCCTGCTCAACACTGTTAGCAAAGACGCTAAATGAGGAGCCTTTAAATGATCTCTATCTTGCGACGTGGCCTGTTGGTATTGCTCGCGGCCCTGCCGCTGATGGCTAACGCCGTGGCGTCCCCTTCCGCGCACGATCTGGTGCAGGACACCACCAACCGGATGCTTTCGGACCTGGCGGCTAACAAAGAGAAGTACAAACAGGATCCGAACGGTTTCTATGCGGCACTGAACAACATTGTCGGGCCGGTGGTGGATGCCGAAGGCATCTCCAAGAGCATCATGACGGTCAAGTACTCGCGCAAGGCCACCCCTGAACAGATGAAGACCTTTGAAGAGAACTTCAAGCGGGGTCTGTTCCAGTTCTACGGCAATGCCTTGCTCGAATACAACAACCAGGGCATCACCGTCGATCCGGCCAAGGACGAGTCGGGCGACCGCACCAGCGTCGGCATGACCGTCAAGGGCAGCAACGGCGCGATCTATCCGGTGTCCTACACCCTGGAAAAGGTCAACGGCGAGTGGAAGCTGCGTAACGTCATCATCAACGGCATCAACATCGGCAAGCTGTTCCGCGATCAGTTCGCCGACGCCATGCAGCGCAATGGCAACGACCTGGACAAGACCATCAACGGCTGGGCCGGTGAAGTCGCCAAGGCCAAGCAGACCGCAGAGCAATCCCCCGAGAAAGCCCAATGAGCGAGTCGGCAGTCCTGATGGATGCCGCCGGTGACCTGCGGCTCAGCGGCGTGCTGGACTATCGCACCGGCCCTGGCCTGCGTGAGCAGGGCCAGGCGCTGATCAAGGCGAGCAAGGCCGCGACCGTGGTGGTCGATTGCTCCGCAGTGACCAAGTCCAGCAGCGTGGGGCTATCCTTGTTGCTGTGCTTCATGCGTGATGCGCAGGCGGCCGGCAAGGCGCTGACCATCCGCGCAATGCCCGAGGACATGCGTGAAATCGCCGAGGTCAGTGAGCTGACCGAGTTGTTGGCCAATCCCTAAACCGCATCGACAGACAAGCCCCCCGTCAGAGTCCTGCTCCGCGGGGTTCGCAGGCGCGGGGCTTTTTTGTATGATGTCCGACCCGCGCGCACATGGCGCCGATTGAGGTTGAGCATGCAGGCCGTAGAAGTGAAAAGCTTCCTTGAAGCAAAGCTGCCAGAAACTCAGGTGGAAGTTGAAGGCGAAGGCTGCAATTTCCAGCTGAACGTGATTAGCGATGAACTGGCGGCATTGAGCCCGGTCAAGCGTCAGCAGCAGATCTATGCCCATTTGAACCCATGGATCACCGATGGCAGCATCCATGCGGTCACTATGAAATTTTTCAGCAGCGCGGCCTGGGCCGAGCGCACCTGAGCCCAAGGGCGTCGAGATTCTTATGGATAAATTGATTATTACTGGCGGCGCTCGTCTTGATGGCGAGATCCGCATCTCCGGGGCAAAGAACTCTGCCCTGCCGATCCTGGCTGCCACGCTGCTGTGCGATGGCCCGGTGACCGTTGCCAACCTGCCGCACCTGCACGACATCACCACCATGATCGAGCTGTTCGGTCGCATGGGCATTGAGCCGGTGATCGACGAGAAGCTGGCTGTCGAAATCGACCCGCGCACCATCAAGACCCTGGTCGCTCCATACGAACTGGTTAAAACCATGCGTGCGTCGATCCTGGTGCTGGGTCCGATGGTTGCCCGTTTCGGCGAAGCCGAAGTGGCGCTGCCAGGCGGTTGCGCCATCGGTTCGCGTCCGGTCGACCTGCACATCCGTGGCCTGGAAGCCATGGGCGCGGTGATCGACGTCGAAGGCGGCTACATCAAGGCCAAGGCGCCTGAAGGCGGCCTGCGCGGTGCGCACTTCTTCTTCGACACCGTCAGCGTGACCGGTACCGAAAACATCATGATGGCCGCTGCACTGGCCAAGGGCCGCAGCGTCCTGGCGAACGCCGCGCGCGAGCCTGAAGTGGTTGACCTGGCGAACTTCCTGAACGCCATGGGCGCCAAGGTTTCCGGCGCCGGCACCGACACCATCACCATCGATGGCGTCGAGCGTCTGCACACCACCACCTTCAAAGTGATGCCCGACCGTATCGAAACCGGCACCTACCTGGTTGCCGCAGCCGTGACCGGGGGTCGCGTGAAGGTCAAGGACACCGATCCGACCATCCTTGAAGCGGTGCTGGAAAAGCTCCGTGAATCGGGTGCCGAGATCAACACCGGCGAAGACTGGATCGAGCTGAACATGCACGGCAAGCGGGCCAAGGCCGTGAACGTGCGCACAGCTCCTTACCCGGCGTTCCCGACCGACATGCAGGCGCAGTTCATCTCCCTCAACGCCGTTGCCGAAGGCACCGGTGCCGTGATCGAGACGATCTTCGAAAACCGCTTCATGCACGTTTACGAACTGCACCGCATGGGCGCCAAGATCCAGGTCGAAGGCAACACTGCCATCGTGACCGGTACCGAAAAGCTCAAGGGCGCGCCAGTCATGGCCACCGACCTGCGTGCTTCGGCCAGCCTGGTGATTTCGGCGCTGGTCGCCGAAGGCGATACCCTGATCGACCGCATCTACCACATCGACCGTGGTTACGAGTGCATCGAAGAGAAACTGCAGATGCTGGGCGCCAAGATCCGTCGCGTTCCGGGCTAGTCATTGCAGATGGGCACAGGGACGTGTCCGACAGGTTTTGTTTCAAGTCGAGCCGGGTATCCGGCTCGATGTATGTCCGGCGCCGTTTGCGACCGTACATGAGTACCTTGATAAGGACTGACGTTTCCCATGTTGACCATCGCACTGTCCAAGGGCCGCATCCTTGACGACACCCTGCCGCTTCTGGCTGAAGCGGGCATCGTGCCGACCGAGAATCCGGACAAGAGCCGCAAGCTGATCATCCCCACGACCCAGGAAGATGTACGCCTGTTGATCGTGCGTGCCACCGACGTGCCGACCTATGTCGAGCATGGCGCCGCCGACCTGGGTGTCGCCGGTAAAGACGTGCTGATGGAATTTGGTGGCCAGGGCCTCTACGAGCCGCTGGATCTGCAGATCGCCAAGTGCAAGCTGATGACCGCCGGCAAGGTCGGCGCAGTCGAGCCCAAGGGCCGCCTGCGCATCGCCACCAAGTTCGTCAACGTTGCCAAGCGCTACTACGCCGAACAGGGCCGTCAGGTCGATATCATCAAACTGTACGGTTCGATGGAGCTGGCGCCGCTGATCGGCCTGGCCGACAAGATCATCGATGTGGTCGACACCGGTAACACGCTGCGGGCCAACGGCCTGGAGCCACAGGACTTCATCGCCGCCATCAGCTCCCGGCTGATCGTCAACAAGGCTTCGATGAAAATGCAACACGCCCGTATCCAGGCGTTGATCGACACCCTGCGCAAGGCAGTGGAGTCTCGACACCGCGGCTGATTCACTCGCGCGGCTCTGAGCCGCGCCGTCTATCCGCCTCATAGCCAGAATTCTCAGGTGCCCAAGCGGATCGGATGTTAGCTTCGGGCGCCTGAGTTTTTTGCCAATCCTATGAGGCTCTCGCTATGACCGCACTGACTGCAATTCGCCGACTCAACGCTGCTGACCCGGATTTCGCGCATCATCTGGATCATCTGCTGAGCTGGGAAAGTGTGTCTGACGACTCGGTCAATCAGCGAGTGCTGGACATCATCAAGAACGTGCGCGAGCGCGGCGATGCGGCGCTGGTGGATTACACCCGTCAGTTCGACGGGCTGGACGCCGCGTCCATGGCCGACCTGATCCTGCCGCGCGAGCGCCTGGAACTGGCCCTGACCCGAATCACCGTGACCCAGCGCGAAGCCCTGGAAAAAGCCGCGGCCCGCGTGCGCAGCTACCACGAAAAGCAGAAACAGGACTCCTGGAGCTACACCGAAGCCGACGGCACGGTGCTGGGCCAGAAAGTCACTCCACTGGATCGCGCCGGCCTGTATGTGCCGGGCGGCAAGGCTTCGTATCCTTCGTCGGTACTGATGAACGCGATTCCGGCCAAGGTGGCTGGCGTGACCGAAGTGGTCATGGTGGTGCCGACCCCGCGTGGCGAAGTCAATGAACTGGTGCTGGCCGCTGCCTGCATCGCCGGCGTCGACCGCGTGTTCACCATCGGCGGCGCCCAGGCGGTAGCTGCCCTGGCCTATGGCACTGAAAGCGTTCCGCAGGTCGACAAGGTGGTCGGTCCGGGCAACATCTATGTCGCCACGGCCAAGCGCCACGTGTTTGGTCAGGTCGGCATCGACATGATCGCCGGTCCTTCGGAGATCCTCGTGGTGTGCGACGGCCAGACCGATCCGGACTGGATCGCCATGGACCTGTTCTCCCAGGCCGAGCACGACGAAGACGCCCAGGCGATCCTGGTCAGCCCCGATGCCGAGTTTCTCGACAAGGTGGCCGCCAGCATCGCCAAGCTGCTGCCGACCATGGACCGCGCCACCATCATCGAAACCTCGATCAACGGCCGTGGTGCGCTGATTCAGGTGCGTGACATGGAGCAAGCCATGGAAGTGGCCAACCGCATCGCGCCGGAGCACCTGGAGTTGTCGGTCGCCGACCCGCAAGCCTGGTTGCCGAAGATCCGCCACGCCGGCGCGATCTTCATGGGCCGTCACACCTCCGAAGCCCTGGGCGACTACTGCGCCGGTCCCAACCACGTGTTGCCGACTTCCGGCACCGCGCGCTTCTCGTCGCCGCTGGGTGTGTACGACTTCCAAAAGCGCTCGTCGATCATCTTCTGCTCCGAAGCCGGTGCCTCCGAGCTGGGCAAGACCGCCTCGGTGCTGGCTCGTGGCGAATCGCTGAGCGCCCACGCACGCAGCGCCGAATACCGCATTCTCGATAAAGACTTCGTACCAGGGCAGGGGAACTGAACATGAGTAAATTCTGGAGCCCGTTCGTCAAGAACCTGGTGCCTTACGTGCCGGGCGAGCAGCCGAAACTGGCCAAGCTGGTGAAGCTCAACACCAACGAAAACCCTTACGGTCCATCGCCGAAAGCCTTGGCCGCGATGCAGACCGAGCTCAACGACAACCTGCGCCTGTACCCGGACCCGAACAGCGATCTGTTGAAAAACGCGGTCGCCAACTACTACGGCGTGAAGAGCAATCAGGTGTTCCTCGGCAACGGTTCCGATGAGGTGCTGGCGCATGTCTTCCACGGCTTGCTGCAGCACGACAAACCGCTGCTGTTCCCGGATATCAGCTACAGCTTCTATCCGGTTTACGCCGGCTTGTATGGCATCCATTTCGATGCAGTGCCTCTGGATGAACAGTTCCAGATCAACCCTGCGGACTACGCCAAGCCGAACGGCGGGATCATCTTCCCCAACCCGAACGCCCCGACCGGCTGCCTGCTGGCGCTGGAAGCGATCGAGCAGATTCTCAAGGCCAGCCCGGATTCGGTGGTCGTGGTGGACGAGGCCTACATCGACTTCGGCGGCGAAACCGCGATCAGCCTTGTGGACCGTTATCCGAACGTGCTGGTGACCCAGACCCTGTCCAAATCCCGCTCCCTCGCCGGCCTGCGGGTTGGTTTGGCGGTGGGGCATCCGGACCTGATCGAGGCGCTGGAGCGGATCAAGAACAGCTTCAACTCCTACCCGCTCGATCGCATGGCGAACGTCGGTGCGGCGGCTGCATTTGAAGATCGCGAGTACTTCGACAAGACCTGCCGTCTGGTCATCGAAAGCCGCGAATGGGTGACCGCTCAGTTGCAAGCCAAGGGCTTCGAAGTACTGCCGTCGGCGGCCAACTTCATCTTCGCCCGTCACCCGCAGCACGATGCGGCAGGGCTGGCGGCGAAGCTGCGTGAGCAGGGCGTGATTGTCCGTCACTTCAAACAGGAGCGGATTGCGCAGTTCCTGCGGATTTCGATTGGTACGCCGGAGCAGAATCAGGCGTTGATCGAGGGGCTCGGCGACCTCTAAAACACCGCTGAACCTGTAGGAGCGAGGCTCGCCCGCGAACAACGATGACTCGGTGTAACAGGTACACTGCGTTATCGTTCTTCGCGGGCAAGCCACGCTCCTACAGGGGGTGTGGGTTATTCGTGATGCGGCTCGCCCAGGAACGTCAGCGAACTGAACAACCCGCGACTGCTGATATCCGCACTGTCCTTCACCGGCACTTCCACCTGTGCCGCAATCACATTCAAACCCTCATTACGTACCAGTACTTGCGCACGGCCGTCCTTGTCGGTTTCAGTGGTCAAGGTGTTGGGCGCGCTGCGGTAATCGCCGATCAACTTCACACCCGCCGCCGGTTTGCCATCCAGCAGCACCCGAACCGACAATGACTGGCCGGGGCCGACCAGCAGTGGGTCGGTTTCGGGCAGGATCAGCAATTTGATCTGATCCAGTTTCGGCAACTTCGCCCCCGGCTGATAAATCGCCAGGCTGTACTTGAAGGTCTGGGTCGACTCGATCGCCCCCGGTACTTTGCTGCGTCCTTCGTTGATCCACTTCTTGTCCGCAGTCTGCGACCACATGCCGTTGTCCAGCGCCACCGCCATCACGGCCGGTGGTTTCAGTGGTTGCAGGCGGGCGTGATCGACCAGGCGCTGTACCGTTACCGGAATCATTTTCCCGTTTTTGTCATAGGCCCAGGCGCCACTGATCTTGCGGGCCTTGAAGGCATTGTCTTCGGCGCCATGGCCGTAAATCACTTCGATGTTGCCGCGGCGTTCTTCTGTCCACAGGCCGTGGGCCGAGACTTCAGTGGCGAACAGCAAGCCGAGCAGGGCCAGGGGTTTGAGAGCGTGCATGGGGCGTCCTTTTACAGAGTGAGTGTCAGGCTGACGGTGAAATTGCGCGGCTCGCCGGGGTTGACCCAGTAGTTGCTGTACGAGCGCTCGAAATACTTCTCGTCGAAAACGTTGTTCAGGTTCAGGCCGACCTTGAGGTTGTCCGTGGCCTGGTAATGCGCGAGCAGGTCAACGGTGTGATAGGCCGGCAATTCGAAGTCGCCGCCGGCTTCGCCCGAGCGATCGCCGACGTAGGTGAACGCCGCTCCGACATCCGAGCCGCGCAAGCGCCCGTCCTGAAATTCGTAAACCCCCAGCAGGCTGCCGCTGCGCTTGGCCACGCCGAGAATCCGGCTGCCCGTGGGAATCACCGAGTCACCCTGGGTGACCTCGGCGTCGATGTAGGCGAACGCGCCGATCACCCTCAGCGCGTCGCTGACTTGCCCGGCGATTTGCAGGTCGAAGCCGCGGCTGCGCGCCTTACCCATGGCACGGCTGGTGTCGGTGGCCGGATCGAGTGCAAGGACGTTTTCCTTTTCGATGTGAAAGGCCGCGAGGGTGCTGCTCAAGCGCTCGTCGAACAGCTCGCTCTTGATGCCGATTTCATAGCCGACGCCTTCTTCCGGGTCGAAGGATTTGCCGGCGGCGTCCAGGTCGTTGTTCGGTCTGAACGAGGTGGAGGCGTTGGCGAACAGGCCGACTTCGGGCGTCAGTTGATAGAGCAGGCCGGCGCGCTGGGTGAGGGCGTCGTGACGCTGATGGCTGCTGGCGCCACGGGTGTGATCGTCGATGCGCTGCTCGAACTGTTCGATGCGCGCACCGAGCATGCCCCGCAGTTTGTCGGTGAAGATGATCTGGTCCTGCAGGTTCAGCGCGCGGCTTTCGACGTGTTCGAAAAAGTCTGTTCCGGAGCGCGCGCCGTCGGGTTTCGGCTGGCCGTAGACTGGCTGATAAATGTCGATGGCGTAGGGGACGCCGGCAATGGTCGTGACCCGTTCGTCTTTGCGGTAGTTTTCATACTCGCTGCCGATCAGCAGTTCGTGCTGCCAACTGCCAAGGTCGAAAAAGCCGCGCAATTCGAGCTGGGTAATGCTGTCGTGCCAGTTGTTGTCGCGCTCGCGATAGCGCCGGTTGACGGTGTGGCCATCGGCATTCAGCGCGCGCTGTTCGGAGGCGAATCCCCAGAGCCGGCCTTCCTTGTAGTGACTGGCCAGGCGCAATTGCCAAAGGTCGTTGAGCTGGTGTTCGACGGCGGCCTGAAGTTGATTGTTGTGGTTGTCGATGTCGCCGTCATCGGGTTCGCCGAGGAAGGTCGAACGGGAGACGCCGCTCCATTTGTTGTTCGGAGCAACGATGCCGCGATCGAAGGTCGAGCTGTGCCGGACGAATTCGCTCTGCACCAGCAGGCGGGTATCGGGATTGAGCTGCCAGCTGAACGAAGGCGCGACGAACACCCGCTGACTGTCGACGTGATCGCGGAAGCTGTGATTGTCCTCCACGGCCAGATTCACCCGGGACAGGACATCGCCGTGCTCATCCAGCGGCGTGTTGACGTCCACTGCCGTGCGATAGCGATCCCAACTGCCGGCGCTGGTTTGCAAGGTGGTGAAGGCTTCGGGTTGAGGCGTTTTAGTGACGATGTTCACGGTGCCGCCCGGATCGCCTCGGCCGTATAGGCTGGCGGCGGGGCCCTTGAGCACTTCGATGCGTTCGATGTTGGCCACGTCCGGCGTGCTCGGGTAGCCGCGATTGGCGCTGAAGCCGTCCTTGTAGAACTCCGAGGTGGTGAAGCCGCGCACGCTGTATTCGTAAAGGGTCAGGCCACCGAAGTTGTTCTGCTTGGATACGCCACCGGCGAAATCCAGCGCGCGCTCGACGCTGGTGCTGCCCAGGTCGTTGAGCACGCTGACGGGAACCACACTGATCGATTGCGGGATGTCGCGAATGGCGGTGTCGGTCTTGGTCGCAGTCGAAGAGCGGGTGGCGCGATAGCCATCGACGGGACCGGTAGGGGACTGATAGTCGGACGTGACGCTGATGGCGTCCAGTTCCAGGGGGCGGGGTTCTTCGGCGAAGGCCGGATTTCCCAGCAGGCCGAAGGCGAAACCGGCGAGGGAGGCCTTTGTTCGAGACGACATGTTATGTTGTTCCAATTTCAAGAATTGAAACAATATAACATGTCTAATGAGAATGTCTTCCAATAGCCCGAGATTCTCGGGCCAGGCTTACTCTTCTTCTTTTTCCTTCACTGGCGCAGGCGGTGGACGCAGGCCGATTTCAGCCGTGAGCTTGAGCTCCTTGCCGTTGCGCATCACCTGGATCGTGACCTTGTCGGTCGGTTTGATCCGCGCGACCTGGTTCATCGAACGACGGCCATCGCCGGCCGGTTCGCCGTCGATAGTGAGGATCACGTCACCCAATTGCAGGCCCGCCTTCTGCGCAGGACCATCGCGGAAAATCCCCGCGACCACGATGCCCGGACGCCCCGACAGACCGAAGGACTCCGCGAGTTCCTGGCTCAGAGGCTGCACCTCGATGCCGAGCCAGCCACGAATCACCTGGCCGTGCTCGATGATCGACTTCATTACTTCCATGGCCAGCTTGACCGGGATTGCGAAGCCGATGCCCTGAGAACCACCGGACTTGGAGAAGATCGCCGTGTTGATACCGGTCAGGTTGCCGAGGGCGTCCACCAGCGCACCGCCGGAGTTACCGGGGTTGATCGCCGCGTCGGTCTGAATGAAGTCTTCGTAGTTGTTCAGGCCCAGCTGGTTGCGGCCGGTGGCGCTGATGATGCCCATGGTTACGGTCTGGCCGACGCCGAACGGGTTGCCGATGGCCAGCGCGACGTCGCCGATGCGGATGCTATCGGAGCGGCCGACGGTGATCGCCGGAAGGTTCTTCAGGTCGATCTTCAACACCGCGAGGTCGGTTTCCGGGTCGCTGCCGATCACCCGGGCCAGGGTTTCACGTCCGTCCTTGAGCGCCACCACGATCTGGTCGGCACCGCTGGTCACGTGGTTGTTGGTCAGGATGTAGCCTTCCGGGCTCATGATCACGCCCGAACCCAGGCTCGATTCCATGCGTTTCTGCTTGGGCGAGTTGTCGCCGAAGAAGCGGCGGAACTGCGGATCTTCGAACAGTGGATGGCTGGGCTTGTTGATGACTTTGGTGGTGTACAGGTTCACCACGGACGGCGCGGCAGTGGTCACCGCGTCCGCATAGGACACCGGGCCTTCCTGCATGCTGGTGGTTTGCGGGGCTTGCTGCAGGTTGACGTCGAGGCTTGGAAGCCCGACCCACTGCGGGTAACGCTGGATGATTAACAGAGCGACAAGCACGCCGGCCAACAGCGGCCAGCCGGAAAAACGCAGCGCCTTGAGCATTAAACACGTCCTGAGAGAGTTGCAGGCGGTAAGAGACCGCTCATAATGTCGCGCATTATACGAGGCCGCGCGCGCCTCTGAACGGGATATTTAGGAGTCTTTTATGGCCGTCGCCCTGAGCACACTCGTCGAAGAAGCCGACCGTTACCTCAACGCTGCAAGGATCGCCGATTACTGCCCCAACGGCCTGCAGGTCGAGGGCCGGCCGCAGGTGATGCGCATCGTCAGCGGCGTCACCGCCAGCCAGGCGTTGCTCGATGCCGCGGTGGAAGCCAATGCCGATCTGGTGCTGGTACACCATGGTTATTTCTGGAAGGGCGAGAACCCGTGCATCACCGGCATGAAGCAGCGCCGGTTGAAGACTTTGCTCAAGCACGACATCAGCTTGCTGGCCTATCACCTGCCGCTGGATCTGCACCCGGAGGTCGGCAACAACGTGCAGCTGGCGCGGCAGCTCGACATCACCGTCGAGGGACCATTGGATCCTGAAAACCTCAAGGTCGTCGGACTGGTGGGATCGCTCAACGAGCCGGCCACGCCCCGGGATTTCGCCCGCCGTGTGCAGGAAGTCATGGGCCGTGAGCCTCTGGTCATCGAAGGCAGTTCGATGATCCGTCGCGTCGGCTGGTGCACCGGTGGCGGCCAGGGCTACATCGATCAGGCGGTCCTGGCCGGTGTCGATCTGTACCTGAGCGGCGAAGCGTCGGAGCAGACGTTCCACAGCGCCCGGGAAAACGACATCAGCTTCATCGCCGCCGGTCACCACGCCACCGAGCGCTATGGCGTCCAGGCGCTGGGCGATTACCTGGCGCGACGCTTTGCCCTCGAGCACATCTTCATCGATTGCCCGAACCCGATCTGACGCTTCCCCACCTGTAGGAGCGAGGCTTGCCCGCGAAGAACGATCACCGGTTGCATCAGGCACACCGCGTT